>NC_010337.2:827500-982500 GCF_000019165.1 Heliomicrobium modesticaldum Ice1 | reverse complement strand
GTTTCAGAGGAAAAAAACTCTGGTTGATTTCGATTAGCCGGTGTGATAGACTCTGAATTCCGGTGAGCGGACAGACGACGGTACGCCGCAGCAAGCGGCGATGGCCGGAAATGTTCGTGATGATCGTTCCTCACAACTAAAGATGATCCGGTGACAATGGCGGAGAGGTCACACCCGTTCCCATCCCGAACACGGCAGTTAAGCTCTCCAGCGCCGATGGTACTTGGGACGGTGGTCCCCGGGAGAGTAGGACGTTGCCGGATCAGCCGGGAAACCGGCAGGCCCGACAGTCTGCGCAGCGATGCCCGGACAGAAGCGGGTCAACATGGGGCTATAGCTCAGCTGGGAGAGCGCTTGAATGGCATTCAAGAGGTCAGCGGTTCGATCCCGCTTAGCTCCACCATACTTGCAGTGATCTCGCCACAAGGCGAGTTTACTATTCCCCCATGCTCCTTGAAAACTGCACAGAGGATAAGTAAAGCGCAAGCGGTTATGGTCGAAGTGATCGATGCCGTCGTTTTACAGACTTTTTTGGATGGTCATGCTTCTAGGGGCTCGTCTATACGAGACGTTTAGATAGCGTGATCCAGACAAGAGGTTTTGACGAGCGACGGATAGGTTGCTACGACAATAATCGATTATAAGGTCAAGTTAGTAAGGGCATACGGCGGATGCCTAGGCGCTGAGAGGCGAAGAAGGGCGCGGACAGCTGCGAAAAGCCACGGGGAGCCGCAAGCAGGCCTCGATCCGTGGATACCCGAATGGGGCAACCCACTTGGAGTCATATCCAAGTATCCCACGCTGAATCGATAGGCGTGGGAGGCCAACCCGGGGAACTGAAACATCTCAGTACCCGGAGGAAAAGAAATCAACCGAGATTCCCTCAGTAGCGGCGAGCGAAAGGGGAAGAGCCTAAACCGCCTCTTCGGAGGCGGGGTTGCGGGACCTTCACCATGTCCCAATTGTCTTAGTCGAAGCGGTCTGGAAAGGCCCGGCACAGCAGGTAACACCCCTGTAGGCGAAAAGGCAAGAAGGATAGAAGGGATCCCAAGTACCGCGGGGCACGTGAAATCCCGTGGGAATCCGGGGGGACCACCCTCCAAGGCTAAATACTCCTCAGCGACCGATAGTGCACAAGTACCGTGAGGGAAAGGTGAAAAGCACCCCGGAAGGGGAGTGAAAGAGAACCTGAAACCGTATGCTTACAAGCAGTCAGAGCGGTTTAACCGTGATGGCGTGCCTTTTGTAGAATGAACCGGCGAGTTGCGGTCACGAGCAAGGTTAAGGCGAAAAGCCGAAGCCGAAGCGAAAGCGAGTCTGAACAGGGCGCATAGTTCGTGGCTGCAGACCCGAAACCGGGTGATCTACCCATGTCCAGGGTGAAGCGGAGGTAAAACTTCGTGGAGGCCCGAACCGACCGACGTTGAAAAGTCGGCGGATGAGGTGTGGGTAGGGGAGAAATTCCAATCGAACCCGGAGATAGCTGGTTCTCCCCGAAATAGCTTTAGGGCTAGCCTCGGGATTAGAATGCGGGAGGTAAAGCGCTGATAGGGCTAGGGGCCTTCACCGGTTACCGAACCCTGTCAAACTCAGAATGCCCGCATTTATGCCCGGGAGTCAGACGGCGAGTGCTAAGATCCGTCGTCAAGAGGGAAACAGCCCAGACCGACAGCTAAGGCCCCCAAGTGCCTGTTAAGTGGAAAACGATGTGGCGTTGCCCAGACAACCAGGATGTTGGCTTAGAAGCAGCCATCATTGAAAGAGTGCGTAATAGCTCACTGGTCGAGTGACGCTGCGCGGAAAATGACACGGGGCTAAACAGGCCGCCGAAGCTTCGGCAAGACGTAAGTCTTGGGTAGGGGAGCGTTCCTTGGGCGTAGAAGTTCAGCCGGAAGGCTGGGTGGAGCGCAAGGAAGTGAGAATGCCGGTATGAGTACGCGAAAAGGCAGGTGAGAATCCTGCCCGCCGCAAGCCTAAGGTTTCCTGGGGAAGGCTCGTCCGCCCAGGGTAAGTCGGGACCTAAGCCGAGGCCGAAAGGCGTAGGTGATGGACAACAGGTGGAGATTCCTGTACCACGTTGGATCGTTTGACCGATGGGGGGACGCAGGAGGATAGGTGAACCATGCCGCTGGTCGAGCATGGCCAAGCAGTGAGGGAATGCGGTAGGCAAATCCGCCGCATTATCGCCTGAGCTGTGATGGGGAGCGAACCTTAGTAGCGAAGTCACTGATTCCAGACTGCCAAGAAAAGCCTCTAGGGAGATGTAACGTGCCCGTACCGCAAACCGACACAGGTAGGCGAGGAGAGAATCCTCAGGCGCGCGAGCAAACCCTCGTTAAGGAACTCGGCAAAATGACCCCGTAACTTCGGGAGAAGGGGTACTCCGGCGAGCTATTTAATCGTAGCATCGAAGGAGTCGCAGTGAAGAGGCCCAGGCGACTGTTTAGCAAAAACACAGGTCCCTGCCAAACCGCAAGGTGACGTATAGGGGCTGACGCCTGCCCGGTGCTGGAAGGTTAAGGGGAGAGGTTAACGCTTTGAACCGAAGCCCCAGTAAACGGCGGCCGTAACTATAACGGTCCTAAGGTAGCGAAATTCCTTGTCGGGCAAGTTCCGACCCGCACGAAAGGCGTAACGATCTGGGCACTGTCTCAACGAGGGACTCGGCGAAATTGATCTACCCGTGAAGAAGCGGGTTACCTGCGATAGGACAGAAAGACCCCGTAGAGCTTTACTGTAGCCTGACATTGGATTTTGGTGTGTTTTGTACAGGATAGGTGGGAGACGTGGAAGCCAGGCCGCCAGGTTTGGTGGAGTCGACGGTGGGATACCACTCTGAATGCACTGAAGTTCTAACCTGGCGCCCTGAAGCGGGCGCAGGGACCATGTCAGGTGGGCAGTTTGACTGGGGCGGTCGCCTCCTAAAAGGTAACGGAGGCGCCCAAAGGTTCCCTCAGACTGGTTGGAAATCAGTCTAAAGAGTGCAAAGGCATAAGGGAGCTTGACTGCGAGACAGACAAGTCGAGCAGGGACGAAAGTCGGGCTTAGTGATCCGGCGGTATGTGAGTGGAAATGCCGTCGCTCAACGGATAAAAGCTACCTCGGGGATAACAGGCTTATCTCCCCCAAGAGTCCACATCGACGGGGAGGTTTGGCACCTCGATGTCGGCTCATCGCATCCTGGGGCTGAAGTAGGTCCCAAGGGTTGGGCTGTTCGCCCATTAAAGCGGTACGTGAGCTGGGTTCAGAACGTCGTGAGACAGTTCGGTCCCTATCCATCGCAGGCGAAGGAAGTTTGACGGGAGCTGCCCCTAGTACGAGAGGACCGGGGTGGACCGACCGCTGGTGTCCCAGTTGTCGTGCCAACGGCAGCGCTGGGTAGCTATGTCGGGAGCGGATAAGCGCTGAAAGCATCTAAGCGCGAAACCGACCCAAAGATGAGACTTCCCACTCGAAAGAGGTAAGACCCCAGGAGGATGACCTGGTAGATCGGCCCGAGATGTACGCGCCGCGAGGCGTTCAGTCGACGGGTACGAATCGGTCGAGGACTTGACCTTTTGCGCGAAAAACAATCCTCTGTCCAGTTTTGAAGGAGCACAAAAAGCACTGCCTTAGGGTAGTGCTTTTTTATGATCGCGATTTTCGATGCAGTTACAATTTTTGTTACGGAGATGCTGCTTTGTTGTGGGCAAGCTGCAACCTCATGTCACAGGTTTGTTCACGCACAAATCTCCGGGCCTTTGTGCGCCCCGGCCAACTTTGATAGATTAGCCTATTTCAGGGAACTTTTATTGACGAACGTGAAGAAAAAGAATAGAATTCAACTTGTAAGTTGATAGGAATGCTACGGTGAGCGGACACAGCGGGTCCAAGGCTGAGAGAAGACATCAGGAAGGTGTAGAACTTCTGATGTCTTTTTTTGTAAAAGGCTATGTTCAGCGGGTGCCTGTGATCCGAGGGTCATGAAGGTTTTATTTGTAAGTGGGGTGGTAGACGATGCCTATGAGAAGGCCGAAGATTTTGATTCTCGGGGCAGGTTATGGTGGGCTGATGACAGCTGTCCGACTGCAAAAAATGCTTGGACAGGGAGAAGCAGAGATTACACTTGTCAACAAACACAACTACCACTATCAGACAACATTGCTTCACGAAATCGCTGCTGGAACCGGTGAAGAGGGACGGATTTGCCTCCCCATCAAAGAGGTGATTGATGTCGGACGCATCCGGTTTATCAAAGATACCGTCTTGGAAATCAGAGCTGAGGCGCGTCAGGTGATCCTCTGCCACAGCGGGTCGCTTTCCTACGACTACCTCGTGGTTGCCCTCGGTTTCGAATCGGCTACATTCGGCATTCCAGGTGTGGCAGAGCATGCGCTGTCCATTCGCAGTCTGAATACGGCGAAGAGGATCCGTAACCGGCTCGAAAAGCAGATCTCGGCGTATGCTGCATCGGGCACTCAGGGGGAACCGTTTGCTGTCGTTGTCGGCGGCGCCGGCTTTACGGGTATCGAGTTCATGGGGGAACTGGCGGAACAGGTTCCCAACTGGTGTGTCCAATATGGCCTTCCTCGTCAGCGCATCCGTTTGATCAGTGTGGAAGCTGGACCGGGGTTATTGCCGGGCTTTCCCTCGGTTTTGTCGGAGTATGCCCGCAAGTCCCTCGAAAGGCGCGGTGTCGAGTTTTGTTTCCATACGCGCATCCGTGCTGTTGATGCCCGAGGGGTCCTGATCGAGGGTCAAGATGGAGAGAAGCGGATAGAACCGGCAACGGTGGTTTGGACCGGCGGAGTCCAAGGAAACAGTCTGGTCTGTGGCTCCGCCTTTCCAGCGTCGCGAGGACGGATCCCGGTGACACCCGATCTCCGTGTGGCCGACTATGACAATGTCTTCGTCATCGGCGACTGCTCCGCCGTCTCCGCGCCCGGATCGGACCGGCCTTTTCCGCCGACGGCGCAGATGGCTGTTCTTCAGGCCTTGTCTTGCGCCCGCAACCTGCAAACACTGGTGAGAGGTGGCAAGGATTTGGAAGCCTTTGCGCCGAAGCTGAAAGGGGCGATCGCCTCCTTGGGATCCCATGATGGCGTCGGTCTCATCATGGGAATACCGTTACGCGGAAAGATGGCCACTGTTGTCAAAGCGATCGTGGATAGCCGCTATCTGTTCATGTTGGGCGGGCTTCGACTGGTTTTCCGGAAAAGCAAGTTGAGTGCCGGCATTTCCGGGGCGGAACCATGCTCAGCGCCTACTGCTCGGTGGGGAAAATAACGCCGATACTTTAAGCATAAGAAGTCGCACAATTGAATCAATAAGGTTTTAGCGAGATAATATGCAAAATGGAGAGACGCCTTTACAACTAAAGCCGAAGGCGTCTCTTTTATTTATTGTTTCCGCCGGCCTGGTTACGGCCTTTCCTACCCCATCTTGCGTTGTGGAAGAACTTTTATTTTTGGCGAAAGGCGATGCTGATGCAGACACAGATACAGATGCGACAGGCAGATGTAATGCGCAGGCGCTGATGAGTGACTGGACCTTGTCGGAAGGGGGTCTAAAGAGGATTACTCGTACGACTCGTGGAAGTAGTGTTCAACTGCTAGACGGGGGATACAACATGATCGAGAAGAATTTTGACATCACATTCATCTCCAAGTTGGCGATGAATGAAAAACAGATCCAGCAAAACTACCGGCATGATTTCGAAGCGTTCGCTCGTATCCGCGCCTGAAGCAATCGCCAGCCTGGTGCTTGCCGATGCGGCAAAACACGTGTTCGCCGTCGCTATAGAAACGCCGTTGGTACTGATCGTAATCCGGGCGATTCTCGGGTTTACCCCTTCAGAGTGGGCCTTTTTGGTTTATGCTTGGCCCTATCGGTCCGTTCTGTCGCCACGGGCGGCATCGTGGAGGCCTATCGCCTATTACAGAGGAGTTCCTGAGGATATCGAAGTCTATAAGTCTCGATGAACGGTTGCAGACAGTGGTGAAAGATCAGGTCTTGTGAAAGACAATAAACCTAACGGAGGTCCTCCATGAAACTCTTCGACATCCTCCCGGACAAGTTCTTCCTACTCTTTTCGGGCAAGAACAGGCCGATCTTTGCTGAAGCGGTGTTCCTCGTCTACCAGCAGTATCAGATCACCCGCTTTGGCATCGCCATGGATGTGCTCCGCGATCTGATGCAGGAGTTGGTCGAGAGCCAGGAAGAGCAGGGGTTTGTCTTCGACGTAGAAGAGGAGCAGGAAGCGCCGGGAGGGCAGGCTCCCTTTGATGACGATATGTTTCGGATGAAGGCCAACGCTATCCTGCGGCGGTTAGACCGGTTGGGATGGATCCAGATAGAGACGCGCGAGAATTTCCGACAGTACGTGGTCCTGCCCTTTTACACGAGCCGCATCCTGGCGGTGCTGAAAGAAATCTGCGAGGAGCGTGTCGTCGAGTATCAGCGGTTCGCTTTTCTCACCTATCAACTGCTGACGGGGGAGGAGATCAAGCATCGCCCGGGGCTGGCTGTTTTGGAAGCAGAGAAGATTACCCAACAGTTTCAAGAGGAATTGAACATCCTCGTCAACAATATAAAGCACCACATGGAGCAGGTGGCCCAGAAGTCCTCCATCAGCGATGTGCTCAATCACCACTTTGATGAGTACAAGGCGAAGATCGTCGACCGCAGCTATCACCGGCTGAAGACGTCCGATCATGTGTCCCGCTATCGGCAACGCATTTTGGAGACGGTGCAGCAGTCTCTCTGGGATAAGGATTGGTTCGAACGGGCTATTGAAGACGGGCTGCGCAGCGAGTTTTTCTCTGACCGGGAAGAGGGGGAACAGCGCCTGCGGGGGGCGTTGCTTTTCATTGAGGAAGCCTACCGGGGGCTGGACGATGTCTTCTACCAGATCGACCTGCGCCATAACCAATACCTGCGCGCTTCTTATGACCGGGCGCGCTACTTGAGTCAGCACAGCCACGGGATGGACCAGCAGTTGGCCGGGCTGTTGGAGTGGCTGGGAAAAGAGGCGGATGACGCTGCGGCAGAGGCGGCCCTTTCGCGGCTCTTTCGCCTGCTGCGCCTTCGTCATTTGACAGAGGATTCCCTGTTCACGCCGCGGAGAAAGCGCGCGCCTCATCAGCCGGAGGCGCGGGTCATTGTCGAAATCCCGGAAGAGTTGAAACGGGAGTTGCGCGAGAAGGACTTGGCGCGCATGCGCCGGGCGATCACCCGCGACAAGGTGAAAGCCTTCGTCTTGGAGCACATGGGCGCGCGCAAGGAGATCGGTATTGAGGAACTGGCGCCGACAACGGTCGAGGAATTTCTGTATCTCGTCTACACGTACCTGTACGGCTATGATGGAAAGGCCGGTTACCGGCTCATCCGGGGGAAGGAAAACCGGGTGATCGAGATGGGCGACTACCGTTTTTATGACCGGCGCGTGATCCGGTGATAGGAGGGACGGCAGTGTTTGATACCCTGGGCGATCAGGACCGGGAGCGGTTAAGAGACGTGATCAACCGGCTGATGGCCGTGAACTTTTTGCTAAAAGCGTTGGAACGGGAGCGCTATGCCCTGGCCCGGCGGCTCCGTCCCCAACTGGAGGAGTTCTTCAAGTTTCTCGGCTGGGAGATCACCTTTGATGAGCGCCATGAATGCATCGCAGTGGCGTCGCCCGAAGGGATGCACCGCCGTCCTTTAAGTAGAGAGGAAAGCATTTGGCTGCTCCTGTTGCGGCTGATCTATCAGGAAAAGCGGCAGAGCCTGTCGTTGAGTGAATACCCGACGACCACCCTTAACGAGATCCGCGCCAAATATGAAACGTTCCGGTTGCCTCTGTTCACCAAGTCGCGACTAGTCGACCTGGTCCGCCTGGGCGTCCATTATAAGTTGATGGATGCGCTCGACGAGGATGTCCGTGCCGACAACTGCCGTTTCCGCCTGTTCCACAGCCTGCAGCATGCCATTGACGGCGAGGTTTTGGAAACGCTGCACGGCAAGATCATGCGTTATGAGATCAGCGGGGAGGAGGGGATGTTCGATGAAGTGGCTGAAACGCCTGCGCTTGATTAACTGGCACTACTTCCAGGACGAGACGCTGGAATTCGGCCCTCAGACGCTGATTTCCGGGCGGAACAGCGCCGGCAAGTCGACGATCATCGATGCTCTACAGGTCCTTTTTGTGGCCAACCAGAAGCAGATTAAGTTCAATTCGGCCGCCCATGACGAGGCGAAGCGGAGCTTGATCAGCTACCTGCGGGGAAAGATCGGCAGCGACGATCAGAAGTTTGTCCGCGATGGCGATTTTACGACCTACATCCTCAGCGAGTTTTACGACGAGTCGAAAAAGGAGCGCTTCGTCGTCGGTGTCGTCATGGATGTTTTTCGCGACAACAACATTGATGAAGAGTACTTCATCCTGGCTGGGGTGGGGATCGACAACTTGGATCTGATCCATCCCGGCGGGCAGAAAGGCCAGCTGCGAAACCGGGAGCAGTTTCGCCGTTGGTGCAGCGGATTGAAGGGCCGCGTCGTCTTTGAGCGCAACAAGAGCGCCTACCAGGAAGCCTTTTTGGCCCGTGTCGGCCATGTGAGCAAGCGCTTCATTTCGATTTTTACCAAAGCCCTCTCCTTTCGGCCGATTCAGGACGTCCGGGAATTCGTCTACGACTATGTGCTCGATAAAAAAGCGCTGCAGTTGGATGTGATGCGGGAAAACTTCGAGATTCACGAGCGGTACCGGCGGGAATTGGATGACCTCTTGAAACGGAAGAATCAACTTGAAAGGATTGTCGCCCAGTTCGAGAACTATGCCAAACTGCGCGATATCGTCGATACACAGGAGTATGTGATCCGGCGGCTTCAGCATGCCCAGCAGGCTGAGAGCCTGGAGAAGGTGGAGCGGGAGATCACCCTGTTGCAGGAGGAGATCGTCCGCCTGGAGGCGGACCTGCGCTTGAATGATGCCCAACTGGCGGAAGCCCAGAACCGAGTGCTCGTGGCCTATCAGAACTGGCAGGAGCATGGCGTTCACAAAAAGGAGCAGGAGCTCAAAGAAGAGATCAGAAACACGAACCGGGAGATCCGCGAGAAGAGCCAACTGTTGGAGGCGCTGAAGGATTTTCTCCGGCGGGAGATCGTACTTTTGGAGGATCTCGCGCGGTGGGACGGCGACGAGCACTGGCAATGGGCACCTGAGGTGGGAGAGCGGGAGCGCCTGCAGGAGACGATCGATCTTCTGGCGTCCCTGCCGCCCCAGTCGTTGAGCGAGGCCGAAGCGCAGGAAGAGGCCTTCCGGGACGCGGGCCTGTTTTTGTCTGATCTGCACAGCCGCTTCACGAAAGCCTTGGGCCGTATTGAGGACCGGCTCAAGGCGCTGGACGGCGAGCGGGATGAATTGCAGCGGCAGATCAACGATCTTGAGAAAAAGAAGCAGCGGGTCTACGAAAAAGAGGTGCTGAACTTAAAGGCCTTGCTGGAGGAGCGGCTTGGGGACCGTTCCCCTGTTTGGATCTTCTGCGAAGAGATGGAGATCGACGAAAAGGACGAGGAATGGCGCAACGCCGTGGAAGGCTATCTGAACAGGCAGCGCTTCGACCTGCTGGTGCGGCCCGAGGTCTTTGCCGAGGCGCTCTCCATTTATGAGCAGGAAAAGCGCCGCCATGCCGTGGAGGGGGTCGGCCTTGTCGACACGGAGAAGGAGGCCCGCTATCGCGGCAGCGCTCAGGCGGGGTCGCTGGCCATGGTGCTGAAGACGGACAACCCGATCATCCAGGCGCGCATCGATCACCTCTTGGGGCGCGTCATGCAAGCCGAGAACGAGCAGGACCTGCGCCGCCACGCGATGGCGGTGACGCGGAGTTGCATGTCCTACCACAACCTGGTGGCGCGCCAGATCCCGGAGAAACGCTATGCCGTCCCTTATATCGGCGCCCGGGCCATCCTGCGGCAGCTGGAGATCAAGCGGCAGGAACTGGCCCAGTTGGAGGAAAAGCGAACGGCCCTGGCAAAGCGCAAGGCCGCCGTCGAAGGCTGGACGAGGAACCTGGCCGAACGGGCCTCGCAGTATGCGCGGATGGCGCCCGATCTGGCGCTGCCAGCCCGAATCGCATCGCTGGAACAGCACCGCGAGGAAAAGCAGGGCGAACTGGCGCGTTTGGACAAGCGCGAAGTGGAGCGGTTGAAGGAAGAATACGATTTTTGGCGGAAACGGCAGGACGAGTTGACTGATGAGGGCAAGGAACGAAACGGGAAAAAGACGTTGAAAGACAACCGGCTGAAGGAGTGTTTTGACGAACAACAGGTCCTGCAAAACCGGGTGCGCGAGGCTGAGGAACACTGGCGGGCCTGGAACCTGTCCTATCCGGCCGAATTGCTGCCCCGGGCGGAGGAGCGCTGGCGGGAGGCGGAACGGTCGGGACAAGCCACGGCGACGAAGTTATTGAATCTGATCACCAATCAGAAGGGGAACGCCAATAAACGGGATCAGGAGTTTCAAATGCTGCGGGACTACCGCAAGGATTACAACAAGGAGTACAACTACAACGCCGATGTGGAAGGCCGGGACAACGGGGAGTACCAGCCGCTGCTGACAGAGATCGCATCGGTAGACATTCCCGCCTACCAGGCGAAGTTGCAGGAGGCGCTGGCTCAGTCGGAGGAAGAGTTCAAATCCCATTTTATCTTCAAGATGCGCGAGGCCATCCATTCAGCCAAGCGGGAGTTCGGCGAGTTAAACCATGCTTTGCGGCATTTTCCCTTCTCAGAAGACCATTACCGCTTCGAGATCAAAGCGAGTGAACGGTACAAGCGCTTCTACGATGTGATCATGGACCCGAATGTGGGAGAACGAGGCTCCCTCTTCGATCTGGACCAGGAGGACAAGGCAGCGGTGCTGCATGAACTCTTTGAACGCTTGATCCGGGGTGATGCGGGCGATCAGGAGGAGTTCACCGATTACCGGCGCTACCTCGACTTCGACATCGCCGTGGAAAGCCGGGGCAATCGCTATATGTTTTCGCAGGTGTTGCGGGAAAAATCAGGCGGCGAGACGCAGACGCCTTTTTATATCACCATCCTGGCGTCTTTTTACCAACTGTACGGTTCGAACAAGACGATGCGGCTGGTCGTCTTCGACGAGGCTTTCAACAAGATGGACGAGGAGCGGATCCAGACGAGCCTGCGGCTGATTAAGCGGCTCAATCTGCAGTTGATCGCTGCTGTGCCCGATGAGAAGATGCAGCACATGGCGCCCGAAGTGACGACGACGCTGATCGTGCACCGCGACGGCTATACCTGTTTTGTCGATCTGATTGATAAGGCGGAGGCGATCGGGGGCGGGGAGGAATTTGCCGATGAACGCAGAGGGGCGGCGGCGGTCGGTCGATCGACAAGCATGCGGGAGCTGCTACGTGATGAGCGGGGGACAAAGAGCAGCAAAGAAGGAGCGCAAAGCGCGCAGGGCGGCGAAAGGAATCGACTGAGCGAGGAGCGAGTAGAAGGAAATGGCGAAGGAGAAGACCCTGTCTTTGACCCAAAACCCCGGAAGGTCCGGCGAGAAGAGCGGTCCGGAAAGCAGCAGGTATCAGCGCAAGATACTCTCTTTGCTCTTGAAGAAGTATGAAAACAGCCAGGCCTTCCGGACCGGTGTTCCGAGCAAGCAACGGCCCCGGTTCGCCATGGTCGACTGTGATGATGCGTCGCTTGCCCGCGACTACTTTGACGAGATGAATCACCGCAAGCGGGAGGAGATTCATCTTGCCCTGGAGGAACTGGCGTCGGAAGGGATCGTCGCTATCGCTTGGCCTCGTTTCAAGCAAGGCATCGAGGTGGACAAGGTCTACTTGAATTACGAGGCTGTGGACAAGGCATACCGGTTGGCCGGCCTGACGCCGAAGGGGGATCAACTGACGGCGCTCCGCGACACGTTGCGGCCGTTGCAGGACCACCCCTGGGAGTGGGTACGCCGCTGGTGGGCGGAGACGGATGAAGCCCTGGCCGCTCGCAAGACGGCGCGCCTGGATATCGACGACCGGTCCGGCTATCAAGAACTGGTGCAGGTGCTCGAAGCGTTGCCTGCGGTGGAAGACAGCGTCCCAAAGCGATTGTTCAGCCAGTCGGTGCTGGGCGATTCGAAGGCCTTTGAACAGCGGGTCGAAAAGCGACTGCTGCCGTTGTTGAAGCGGTATCTGGATGAGGCCTGCGATAGGGACGAGGAATACCTGCAGGCGGTAGGGCTGCTCAACCATCCCCAGCTGGTTTTGCTGGCGGGGCCGATTGTGCTGCAGTTGGCTCAGGGCGGTCAGGTTTCTGCCGATGTGCCCGGAGGACTGGGCGTGAGCGGGCAAACGGTGAAGGATATCTGCGGTCTGATCATCGATGCGCCGCGCCTCATCACTGTGGAGAACCTGACGAGTTACCATGAGTTGGTGCAGCAGGCGCAAAAAGCGGGGAAGCGCGCCGTGATCATCTATACGGGCGGTTTTCCGAACCGGGAGATCCAGCGGTTGCTGCGTCGTATCGGCGAGGAGATCACTCAAATCGATGCGCAGCCTGGAAAAATCGAGTGCTATCATTGGGGGGACATGGACGCCGGGGGGATTGCGATTTTTGAGTTCTTACAGTCCCGCTTCTTTCCGGCGCTTCAGCCCATGCTGATGGATGGATGCGCCTATTTGCGCCATGTCGATAAAGGCATCGCTTTCTCAGGGGAATATGGCGAGAAGCTGCGGCGGTTGCAACGGGAACCGCGTTATGAGCGATGGTGTCCCTTGATTGAAAAAATGCTCGCTTGCGGAAAGTGGTTGGAACAAGAGGCGATTCCGGTTTCTGAAGCGGAGGTACATATATAAAATGTAGCCGGAAGAGCAACATGTTTCACCGGAGATGTTTTTGGTCAGTCTCTGTAGTGTTTGATTATACTGCTGGTGATATACTTTGGTGTAGAAGAGTTTTTCGAAAGGGGGGAAAGCATGGCACGCTCTGATCTGTTACTAAGTTTAGTTCGCGCTGGGGCTACCGGAAATGAGATGTTATTCCGCAAAACTGTAGAAGCAATGGCTGCCGAGGAGCGAGCGAAACAACATCATATCCTGGCAGATCGATTGCTTGAGAACATGCGCACTCCTTCTAATGGTCATTTGCAAACAAAACAGCATCTCTCAGATGAACGCTTGCAAAACTTGTTTTATGAAATAACTCCCCGCCGTAGCTTACGGGATTTAATTCTTCCTGAGCATGTACTTAATGCATGTAAGGAGTTAATAGAAGAGCAGCATCGAATGGAGTTATTGCGTACCTATAATTTAGAACCGCGTCATCGGCTGCTTCTGGTAGGACCTCCTGGAAATGGGAAAACAGCATTGGCCGAGGCGCTGGCAGAAGCGTTGATGGTGCCTTTAATACAGGTCCGATATGAGGGAGTAATCGGAAGTTATCTGGGTGAAACGTCGCAACGGTTAAAACGGTTGTTTGAATATATTAGAAACCGCCGTTGCCTTGTCTTTTTCGATGAGTTTGATGCCATTGGGAAAGAGCGAGGTGATAATCACGAAACTGGTGAGATTAAGCGTGTTGTTAGCACCTTGCTGATGCAAATCGACGATTTGCCGAGCCATGTCGTGGTAGTGACAGCAACCAACCACGCTGAACTACTAGATCGCGCCGTATGGCGCAGGTTTCAGCTACGTTTGTCACTTCCCACCCCAACCAGAAAAGCGTTGGAGGAGTGGTTCCAACGTTTTGAAGCGCGCATGGGCAAGCCATTAGGTTTTGCTCCGAGGACCTTGGCAGAAAAATTAAGGGGCTTAAGTTTTGCAGAAGTTGAAGAATTTTGTGCCGATGTGCAACGCCGATATGTATTATCGCTGCCGCAAGCAGACATGAAGTCCATCATCGCTGAACGCCTGAAACAATGGAAGTCGAGGTATTGCCCATCCGCCGACGAAATAGGAGCGATGGAGGATGGAGACAAGGCGACCGCTGCTGATTTTTCCCAATCCGGAACAGGCCAACCGAGATAAAAAATCTCAGTTTAATCCGCCACGTATGCACTTGCCGACGCCAGGCCGTCAAGGAGAGCGACTGACACCGAAATTCGATGAGTTGGAAAGGGTTTTCGCTGCCAGGAACGCCGTGCTACAGGACGATCCGATGGGTACAACGCCTGAGCAGGTATTGGTATTAGAGACAGTAGGCTCGATAGATGACTTTATTAATGCTGTCAAGAGAATCGAAGGATTGGAGTGGATGGCGGAACTCGATGAAAAATTTGATGCTGACGACGAATTCTTTCTGGAAGAAAAGCCTGAAAAAGCAATAGGCGGAAGGGTATATCTGGTCTTAACGAATCAACAGGCATTACGGTCCCTCCTGTCACTTTGGCGACAATACCTCGCAAATCCTCAAGTTAAATTTCAGCACGGTCAAGGCAAATGGAAAAAACTATTTCAACATCTTCGTGATATTCGCCATTGGGATTCGGAAGATCGGTTGAAGGATACGGGTGTTGAGGATTACTGGCGAGAACGGCTTGGATTCGGTGAAGAACGAGTACGGTTTGAAGTAGAGTTATGGTTTCGGCATCAAGGCATCGATCAACAGAGGAGTGAACGTTCGCTCCGCGTTGTCGTTGAGGAATTAGGCGGACTTATCATCTCCAGAACATTGATTCCGGAGATACAGTACCATGGTGTCCTGGCCGAATTACCGATCCTGCAGATTCAGCATATCTTAGATCGTGTCGATTTGCGTCTCTTAAAATGTGATCAGGTCATGTTCTTTCGTCCAACCGGCCAAGCTGAAATCGCTTATCCCGATGAAGATGAAGTCGGTGAAGAAACGTTACCTCAGACGGATGCGTTTATTACCGATGATGAGCCGGTAGTCGCTCTGCTGGACGGGTTGCCTTTAGAAAACCATCCGCTTCTTTCGGGTCGAATCATTGTAGACGACCCTGACGGATGGGCTTCTGAGTATGAGGCGAGAGAGCGAAAGCATGGAACCGCGATGGCTTCTTTGATTATCAATAGCGATCTCGAAGAAGGGAAGCCTCCGTTGAATCGTCGGATTTATGTGAGGCCAATTCTGAAGCCGTTGGGGTTTGAAGGTAATCGGGCAGAGGAGATGCCCATCGATTGTTTGCCTATCGATCTGGTACATAGAGCGATCAAAAGAATCTTTGAAGGGGACGGAGAGGAAGGACCGCAGGCTCCGCGAGTAAAGATCATTAATCTTTCGATTGCCGACAGAAATCGACCCTTCGATCGGGTAATGAGCCCGTGGGCCCGGTTAATCGATTGGCTGTCCTGGCAATACAAAGTGCTTATTCTGGTAAGCGGCGGAAACCAACTGGATGATTTGCAAATCGAAGGTTCCCGCCAGGAATTACAACGGTTGACTGCTGAAGAATTAGAAGAAAAGGTGCTTCAAGCAGTTGTGAGGCAGGCGCGGCAACGTCGATTGCTCTCACCGGCAGAAGCCATCAATGCTTTGACGGTGGGCGCTACTCATGAAGACGCCGTTACCCATTTTGAAGCGCGTAGAAGAATTAATCCCATCGTTACACAAGGCTTGCCGAGCCCGATTAGCCCAGTCGGTTTGGGCTATCGAAGGGCGATAAAACCGGATGTTTTAATGCCCGGTGGAAAGCAACTCTATCAGGAACCGATGATGGGGCAAGGGACGGAAACCCCCCTTAAGTTGCTCTCATTTCCGGGGATCGCACCCGGTCATAAGGTGGCATGTCCCGGAGTTCAGCCTGGAATCTCACCGAGCGCAGCCTTCCTATGCGGGACAAGCAATGCTACGGCTTTGGCTACGCGAACAACGGCCCAGCTTTACGAGTATATCGTTGGAGTACTTAGAGGAGAAGAGGGCGGAGAGCAGCTTCAAGATCGATACCTAGCTGTGCTCCTAAAGGCATTGTTCACACATGGGGCAGAGTGGGGAGCGGCTTTCGAACGGTTTGAACGGTTGTTTTGCACACCTGACAACAGTCGCACTTTTAAAGAGTACGCGGCTCGCTTTTTCGGGTATGGTCGGGTAAACCTGGAAAGATTGTTTTGGTGTACAGACCAACGCGCCACATTAATTGGATGCGGAGAACTACGCGATGGAGAAGGTCATGTTTACCGTGTTCCATTGCCACCATCCCTCAGCGGAAGAATGGATAATCGTCGACTCATTGTTACGTTGGCATGGCTAAGCCCGATTGATGTGGGACGCCAAGCTTACCGCAAGGCTGCACTCTGGTTCGATCCGCCTGGTGAAGCATTGGGCGTTTCCAGGCAGAATGCACAATGGCAAGCTGTGCGAAGAGGAACGCTTCAGCATGAGGTACTCGAAGGAGAGGCTGCTGTAGCCTATACTGATGGGGCGTTCATGGAGATAAAGATCAATTGCCGAGCTGATGCAGGGCCTTTGACTGAGCCGGTTCCCTATGGGTTAGCCGTAACGCTGTCGGTTAAAGAGGACGTCAATCTTCCCGTTTATCAAGAAATTTTTGAACGGCTCAGAACCGTTGTTACGATTGCCCCAAACACGTAATCGTTTGCCTGTTTTTAGAAGCGGTCGAGAGGGGCGAAGGAGCCCCTCTTTTTTGCATTCAAGCAGGGGTATCGGGTTTCATGGGGAATTGTAATAAGGTTCGGTGGTGTACCAAGGGTGCAAGATAAGAAAAATCGACTGCGGGAAAAGGAATAGGCGTGCCCTTTTACAACGGCACGCCCCGCTTGTCACAGACAGGAAGACATGACGGAAGGAAGTACTGCATCATGTTCCGGGTCAATCTCTGGGCCAACCTGGCCATGCTCGTCACCGTGCTCTTCTGGGGGATCTCTTTTATCAGCATCAAGATCGCCGTCACCGAGGTGCCGCCGGTGACGCTGGCGCTGCTCCGTTTTGTCATCGCCTCGGCGATCCTCTGGGGGGCGCTGCGGCTCAGCGAGCCGGGCGCAAAACTGGAGAAAGCCGACCGCCTGCGGATGCTGCTGGCCGGCGCGCTCGGCGTCACCTTCTACTTTTATTTTGAGAACAGCGGCGTCAAGTTGACGACGGCCGCCAACGCGTCGCTGATCACGTCGATCGTGCCGGTTCTCTCGATTATGCTCGATATTGTCATCTATAAGACGAGGGTGTCCGTCATCCAGTGGATGGCTATTGCCGCCTCTCTGGTCGGCACGTATCTCTCAGTTACCGCCAACGGCCAGATGGACCTGTCCTCCGATACCTTTGTGGGAAACCTGCTCGTCCTGGGGGCGATGCTGTGCTGGGCCGGCTACACCCTCATGAGCAAGTCTCTCGCCCGTTATTCCGGTCTCGCCCTCACCACCTACCAGACCTTGCTGGGAACGCTGCTTCTGGTGCCGCTCTCCCTTCTGGAGCGGGAGCAGTGGGAGTTCTTTTCCCTGACCGCCTTTTACCATACCCTCTTTCTCGCCCTCTGCTGCTCGGCCCTTTGTTATTTCCTGTATATGTACGCCCTGCAACGGCTCGATGTGACGATCACCACGCTTTACCTGAACGTGGTGCCGGTCGTGGGTGTCCTATGCGGCTATCTGCTCCTGGATGAGCGCGTCCTTCCTGTCCAGATCGCCGGCGGTGCCATGGTGATTTTATCGATCTTTTTGGTGAACTGGGAAAAAGGGCGCAGCCAAACAGAATCAGCAGTGGCAGAGGTTCAACATGGGTTGGGAGAACAACAAAAAGCGTGACACAGTCGGGGTGCGTCGTGTCTATTCCATTTTTTGTTGCGTATCTGTTTGCGCTGCTCTGTCATGCTATTTTTGATAAGAAGCAAGAGGAGTGGTCGCATGCAACCGAAACGAGCCGAAGAGATACTCAACTCGCCGTCGACGATCGAGGTGCTCTATCAGCACAGTCCCGTCTGGATTGAGAAAATCGATCTGCAGAACGGGATCGCCCAGGTGAAGCTGCTGGGGCCGGGAAATCAGATCGACGTACCGATCGCCGATTTGCAGGAGCGCCAGTAAGGTACTATTGAGCTACTAAAGCGCCGCCGAGTGCAGACAGGCGACCGAAGGCAGAGGCGACTACAGCATGGCCCTCCCTCGTCCACGATGACGGACGGGGGAGGGCCATGCTGCGGCGCTGCGCTTAGCAGCAGCAACCGCTTCGCCGATAAGCGCCATGGTGGGTCGGACCGACGTAGCTGTTGAGGGGGAAGCCAAGACGGATCGCCTCGGTGATAAATTTCTTCGCCGTTCCGATGGCGTCGCGGACGGACTCGCCTTTGGCCAGGCCGGCGGCGATGGCCGCCGAGTAGGTGCAGCCGGCGCCATGGGTGTAGGTGGTGTTAAACCGCTCCGACTCGAGGATCTCAAAAGTGTTGCCATCATAGAGCAGGTCGATGGCCCTTTCGCTGGCCAGCTTGCCGCCGCCCTTGATCAGGACATAGGCGACGCCGAGCTTGTGGATGGCTTCTGCGGCTTCCTTCATATCGTCGAGTGTTTTGATCGGCCCATGGCCGCTCAACTGGGCCGCCTCGAAGAGGTTCGGTGTGACGACGGTGGCTCGGGGGACGAGGACGTCGCGCAAGCTGACCAGGTTGTCCGGTTGCATGACCTCGTCGGTGCCTTTGCAGACCATGACCGGGTCGACGACGACGTTTTTCAGGTTGTGGCGGTCGATGGTGCGGGCGGCCACTTCGACGATCTCAGATGTGCCGAGCATCCCCGTCTTCATGGCCTCGACGCCGATGGAGAGGATCGTGTCCAACTGGGCTTCCAAAGTTTCGATGGCGATGGGGAAGACCTTATGGGACCAGTCTTTCGGGTCCATGGAGACGATGGTGGTGATGGCCGTCATGCCGTAGACGCCCAGTTCTTGAAAAGTCTTCAGATCGGCCTGGATGCCGGCGCCACCGCTGCTGTCGGAACCGGCGATGGTTAACGCCTTGGGAATCGTCATGGGATGCTCCTCCTCATTTCTGTCGCCAATCGGCGAATTCATCGCTAGCGTTGGTATCCCGACTGTCGCCGTAAAGTATGCCCACCTCCGGCAACCTAAGCGATCCGGCGGCATGCTTTGATGGGAAAAGGCGGGCCTTACTGTGACGGGCAGACAGTCTTCCTCAATTATAACAACCCTTCCAACAATGACAACGGTTCAAACAAGCGTAACCCTTTTGCGAAGGCGCTATGGCGACGGACTGAGACTTTTGCCTGACTTCCCCCGGTGCGCCTTAATCTACCGAAAGGAAAAAGGCACGCCCTCTGTTTTCACCCTTTGGGCGTGACCACGGTTATGATAAACTACATTTTGTAGAAGAATAACGATTAACAAAAAAATCCACTGGGGGATTTTTTTAAGAAAGGTGAGCATTGTGGATAACAAGTCACTCCCGCCGAATTTTATCAGAAACATCATCCTTGAGGATATAGAATCAGGCCGGGTCAAGGAGGTCGTCACCCGCTTTCCGCCTGAACCGAACGGCTACCTGCACATCGGACACGCCAAATCGATCTGCCTGAACTTTGAACTGGCCGACGAATTCAAGGGCCGCACCCACCTGCGCTTTGATGACACAAACCCGCTGAAGGAAGATACGAGGTATGTCGAGTCGATCAAAGAAGACGTGCGCTGGCTCGGCTTTGAGTGGGATAAGCTCTTTTTCGCCTCCGATTATTTTGACGAGATGTATAACCGGGCCGTCATCTTGATCAAAAAGGGCAAGGCCTATGTGGACGACCTCTCGGCCGAGGAGATCCGCCAGACCCGTGGCACCCTGACTGAGCCGGGCAAAGAGAGCCCCTACCGCAACAGGAGCGTCGAGGAGAACCTAGACCTTTTTGAACGGATGCGCAAGGGCGAGTTCAAGGACGGTGAGAAGGTGTTGCGGGCCAAGATCGACATGGCCTCGCCCAACATCAACATGCGCGACCCCGTCCTCTACCGCATCGCCCATGCCAGCCACCACAACACGGGCGACAAGTGGTGCATCTACCCCATGTATGACTTCGCCCATCCCCTCGAAGACGCCCTCGAGGGCGTCACCCACTCCATCTGTACCCTCGAGTTTGAAGATCACCGCCCTCTCTACGATTGGGTCATCGAGGAGTGCGAGATGGAATGCCGCCCCCGCCAGTATGAGTTCGCCCGTTTGAACCTGACGAACACGGTCATGAGCAAGCGCTGGCTGAAAAAACTCGTCGACGAGGCCATCGTCGACGGCTGGGACGACCCTCGCATGCCCACCATCTCGGGCCTGCGCCGGCGCGGCTACACGCCCGAGGCGATCCGCGCTTTTGCCCGCGAGATCGGCGTGGCCAAGGCCAACAGCACCGTCGATTTGAAGATGCTGGAGCACTTCATCCGTGAGGACCTGAAGTTGAAGGCGCCCCGGACGATGGCTGTGCTGCGTCCCTTGAAGGTGGTCATCACCAATTACCCCGAGGGCCAGAGGGAGATGCTGGAAGCGGAAAACAACGCCGAAAACCCGGAGATGGGCCATCGCCTGATCCCCTTCTCCCGGGAGATCTACATCGAGCAGGACGATTTCATGGAGAACCCGCCGAGCAAGTACTTCCGCCTCTTTCCCGGCAACGAGGTGCGGCTGAAACATGCCTACTTCATCAAGTGCCACGATGTGATCAAAGACGCCGAGGGCAGGATCGTGGAACTGCATTGCACCTACGACCCGGCCACGAAGAGCGGCTCCGGCTTCGAGGGCCGCAAGGTAAAAGGGACGATTCACTGGGTCGAGGCCACCCAGGCGTTGCCGGCTGAATTCCGCCTCTTCGAGCCCCTGATCCTAGATGATACGACCGGGGAAGACAAGCCTTTCCTGGAGCGGATCAATCCCAACTCTCTGCAGGTTTTGCAAGGCTACGTGGAGCCCAACATGGCCGAGGCCAGAGGGCAGGACAAGTTCCAGTTCTTCCGCCACGGCTACTTCAACGTCGATCCGAAGCAGACGACGGGCGACAAAAAAGTCTTCAACCACATCGTCTCGCTGAAGAGTTCCTTCCAGCTTCCGAAGTAGTTGTGTAAAGCCACCACCTGAGGGATATTTTCTACAAGGGGTGGTGGTTTTTTCTTAGATGTCACCTTTGACCCGGCTGTCTTTCCCTACGAAAAACTGTCTATTAGACAAGTTCGATTTCGGCTGCGGCTGGCCCAGTTTCACCCATCCGCTCCATGAAGAGAACATCGATAAGAAAGACGACACCATAACGAGATCCCGGCAGGAGAGCTGTGGTCAAGGCAGTCAAGAGATGAAAACGGGGTTTGGTTTGTGATGATCATTGCGAATTTTGAAGCCACCGGGTTGGACCGGATAGTCAAATGGACGGAGCGAAACCAAATCAAAGCCATCGACGCGTTGGCATTGAAACAGGTTTTGAACACGCTCAACATCTCCTTCACCCTGGAGGGGATCGACCGGGTGCAGAGCACCTTGATCTGCGAACTGAAAGACTCCTATGTGCAACAAAGCCAGCGCTATGTCACTATGGATGCCGGCGCTTACCGCCTCCCCCACCTGGAGGGGGAAGACCGGCAAAAGACAGAGGAGATCATCGGCAAGGCCTTTCAGTTATATACGAAGATGTCCCAACTCAAGGACCTGAACGCCAAGGGCAGGCCGAGAGTGGAGAACTACCTCTACGGCATACCGATCGAAGACGCCCGCTACATCCTGCCGCTGGCCACGCAAACCAACGTCAGTGTGGCCATGTCAGGAGATAAGCTGGTCGACCTCTTTCGCTTGCTCAACGATAAAAAGTACGGCGCCATTTTTGCTGAGATCCGCAGGGAACTGTCGGCCCTCTTGCCGGAAGCGCTGACTGTGTTGCTGCCTGCGGAGTATGACAGTGACGCCCAGCGAGAGGCGATTCGGGACTTTCACCGGGAAGAACTCGCCAAGATCGATGCAGAAAACAACCTCGTCTTGCTGAGCTGCTTTGCTGACCTGGACATGAAGGTCGGCTTCGGCGCCTTGACGAGCACCTCCCAAAAGACGCCCTCCCAGGAGATGGCGCGCTTCGGAACCGAGGCGGCGACGAAGGCCCGCGCTGTGACGCAGCGCGTCCTGGGATACGGTCACGAGAGCATCGCCGAACAGGCCAGGACCACCTTTGGCATGATGTGCAGCCTCGTCACCTATCATCAACAACTGCGGCACCGGCTCAGTCAGAATTATCGGGAGGATCTGGCAGAGTTGATCCGAGACACCGACAGGCCTGTCAAAGTGCCCGACAGCATCCGGCAGTCGCCTTTTTACGCGGAGTTTATGGAACTTGTCGAGGAATGCAAAGGTTGGCGCCGGGTGATCGCCCAAAAATACGGTTTCGAGAAGGCCTTTTCGTTGCTCCTCAACTGCGATCAGATCAAGTTGATCATCGCCACGAACGCCAGAATCGACATCGGGATGTTGGCCGATCGCACATGCATGAACGCCCAGTGGGAGATCCGGGAACTGGCGTTCAAAAAGCTGCAGCTGTTGCGCTCCCTGTCCCCTGTGCTCTACGAAAAGGCGCTGCCATCCTGCGTGCTCGGCAAGTGCCGGGAGGGGAAGCTGAGTTGTGGGCGGCAAGCGGAAGTGAAGGCGCGGTATCTATCGGTCGACAGATAGCGTCGGTGACATCGCTGCTGAAATCATAGGCATTCAAGGCGGCATCGTTAAGACGAAAAAAGGGAGGAATCCTGCCGGAAGGGAGACCTCTTCTTTTTTGTCAGGAGGCAGGAAATAAAAAGCGCATCCTTGTGATTGCGAAATTTTTCATCCATTATGTATTATGAAAACATACGTCCGGCAGCGGAAGAGTAACTGAGGGGAAGGGACAGACAAAAAGAAGGAACCGATTCAGTTGGGGAATCAGAGCTGACAAGAAGTCACAGGGGGTTGTCATTTTATGTTTAACAAGATCGTCCTCGGCGGTCAGGCGATCGTCACCGGCCGGGGTTCCATCGGGTATATGGCGACATTGCCGGCGAAGAAAGCCTTCATCGTCACCGGCGGCCGGTCCATGTTCGCTAACGGGATCATCCCAAAGATCGAAGCCATGCTCCGGGAAAAGGGTTGTGACACCCTCGTCCATGGCGGCATCGGCGCCAACCCCGATACGGCGGCGGTGGAGGCGGGAGTGGCGCAGATGCGCGCCTTCGGCCCCGACCTGCTCGTGGCGGTCGGCGGCGGCTCGCCTCTCGACGCGGCCAAGGCGATGGCCCTGTTCTACGAATACCCGGAACTCGACTTCGCCAACGTCCTGACCCGGGAATTGCCGGAGCGGCGGCAGAAGCTCACCTTTGTGGCCGCGCCGTCTACGTCAGGGACGGGCAGCGAGGTGACCAAGGCGGCTGTCATCACCTTCCGGGAACAGAACCTGAAGATCGGCCTCAAAGCGACAGCCATGATCCCCGATGTGGCCATTTTGGATCCCGACCTGACCTTGACCATGCCGCCGAACATCGTCGCCGAGACGGGCATGGACGCCCTGATCCATGCCGTCGAGTGCTACATCAATCGGCGCATGGACGCCTTCATGGAGCCCCTGGCCCGCGGCGCCGTCGAAGGGATCTTTGCCAACCTGCCCGCTTCCTACCTGGATCGTTCAGCGGAAAGCCGTGAAAACATGCATATCTACCAGTGCATGGCGGGTCTGGCCTTCAGCCATGTGGGGCTCGGCATGGCCCACGGCATCGCCCATGCCGTGGGCGGGCAGTTTGGCCTCGGCCACGGGTTGATCAACGCCATTGTACTTCCTCAAGTACTCCGCTTCAACCGCCGCGACGGTGAGGTGAATCTGCGGCTTAAGCGGCTGGCCCGCAGCGTCGGCGAGTCCGATTTTGTCGAAGCCGTAGAGCGGCTGAAGGCGCTGCTCAACATTCCCGCTTCTTTCCGGGAAGCGGGGCTGGCGGCGCAGGATTTTGAGGCTGGCTTTGACGAACTTGTTGACAATGCGATGAAGGGCTCGACACGGGTCAACCCTGTGGCGGTGAGCAAAGCTGAAATGGCGCTATTGCTGCGTACACTCTATGACGGCAGGGCATAACATCTCAAGGGAACGGTTGAACGCAAGGGAATGGTTGGTTAGGGCAAATGGGGCAACGGCCTGTAGGGGCAGCCAGGGGAGCGGCTTTATGACGCATCTGAAACGACGACCGGCTCAGGGTAACAGAACAGCGTCGGTCTGATGGGAAAGGTTGGTGGAGGGATTCATGCGGAAGGGGATCGGGGCTACCGTAGAAAAAATCACAAGCGCGCCGGCCTGGGAGTACTTGATGGGATTTCTGGCCCTGATCGCGTCAGCCGCCCTCATTCTCCAGCACTCCGAATTGGGAAAGGACCACGCTGTGGCGCTGCAATGGGTGGATGACACCGTCCTTGGCATCTTCACCTTCGACTATTTCGCCCGCTTCTACTTAGCCGACAATAAGTGGTCTTTTTTCAAGTCAAATATCATCGAATTGATCGCCATAATCCCCTTTTCGACCTTTTTCCAGTCGCTGCGGCTCCTCCGCCTCGTCCGGCTCTTTGTGCTCTTTCAGTATGTGGCCCGCCGTTTTGACCGGCACCGGGTGGAGAACAGCGTCACCTACGGCCTGCTGATCTTCATCGCCCTCGTCTGCTCCGGCGCCGGCGGCGTGTTGATGTTTGAAAAGGGACATAACCCGAACATCCGCGACTTCGGCGACGCCCTCTGGTGGTCCCTCGTCACGATCACTACCGTCGGCTACGGCGACATCTCGCCGGTGACGGTGGAGGGGCGCATGCTGGCGGGTCTGCTGATGATCACAGGCATCGGCGTCATCGGCACCGTCACAGCGTCATTGTCGGCGCTGTTCATTCGGCGGCCGAAAAAACGGGAGGAATCCTTCAGCGACGAGACGATTCAATTGATCAGCGACCAGTTGAATCAGTTGGAAACGCTCGATGAGCGGGATTTTGAGAACCTGCAAGCGATGCTGCACCGGGCCTGGAGGAAAAAGCGGGAAGAGGCGCTGGGCGTTCATAATGATGGGAAAGAGGCCAAAGCCGCGGCCCTTTTGAATGCTCCGAACGCTCCGATGACTCAGGTTACTCCCTGCGGCGGTTGTCTTTTGCCGAAAGAGCAAGTCGATTTCACTGAAATACAGCGCAATTCAGGATAAAAAAATCTTGTGAAAAGTGATATAATTCACGTGTATTGAATAGCCTATACCCTTTTCTCGGAACGGAAAGGAGCGCGCGCCGATGATCCGATCACCGCTGGAGCAAGGGGATGACCAAGTCCGCGAAAAGATGCGGTTGCTGGATGAGGTCATCGACCGGTACAAAGACAGTCCCGGCCAGTTGATCCGCCTTTTGCATAAGGCCCAGGAGATCTTCGGGTACCTTCCGGAGGCGGTGCAGTGCCATATTGCCGAACGAATGGACCTGCCGGTCAGTGAGGTGGCGGGCGTGGTCAGTTTTTACAGCCTCTTTAGCCGGCAGCCGAAAGGGAAGCACACAGTCAGCGTCTGCATGGGCACGGCTTGCTACGTCAAAGGCGCCCCAGAGGTGCTGACTGCCATAAAAAAGGAATTGAGCATCGACCTGGGACAGACGACGGCTGATGGGATGTTCACCCTGACCGACACACGCTGCGTCGGCGCCTGCGGTCTCGCGCCAGCCATCGTCATCGACGGCGAAGTTCACGGCCGCATGAAAGCCGCCGACGTGCCGGCCCTGCTCGATGGCTACCGGAATCGAAAGGACGAACAGAACGTACCTACGGCGGCAGAGAAGGCAAGTGAAGAATCGGGTTGTGCCTGCCGTCGGCGAAGGGAGTCAAACAACGCGGAGGAGAGCAGCGACCGTGAAGCCTGTGGGGAGCTTACCGATACATCGTCTGAAAGTTTCCTCGAAGCACCCGTCATTGCCACGCCTATCCGCTCCGTCGAAGACTTAAGGGCTGCCCGCCAGCGCCATGCCGCCCGTTACCGCCAGCGGCTTCCCGAAGCACATATCCTTGAAGCACCCTCTCCCGAAGGGCAAACCTCCGAAGCACAAACCTCCGAAGCACAAACCTTCGAAGGACAAACCTCCGAAGCACAAACCTCCGAAGCACAAACCTTCGAAGGACAAACCTCCAAAGCGCCGATTCCTCGGGCTGCTGCGGATCAGCCATCCATACCTCATCAGATCCTCCTCTGCGCCGGCACCGGTTGCACCTCCTCGCGCAGCGCCGAACTCCGCCGGGCCCTACATAGCGAACTGACCCGCTGCGGCCTCGACAAGGAGGCGCACGTCGTCCCCACCGGCTGCTTCGGTTTTTGCGAACTCGGTCCCGTCGTCGTCATCCACCCGGAACGGATCTTTTACTGCCAGGTGGCTCCCGATGACGCCAAGGAGATCGTGGAACGCCACATCGCCAAAGGAGAGATCATCGAGCGCCTGCTCTACAAGCACCCGCCCGAAGGCGCGACCCGCAACAGCATCGACGAGAACGAGTTTTTCCATCCCCAGCACCGCGTCGCCCTGCGCAACTGCGGCGTCATCAACCCCGAAGACATCGATGACTACCTGGCCAGCGGCGGCTATGGCGGCCTGGCCAAGGCCTTGACGGCGATGACGCCGGCCCAGGTTGTCGACGAGGTGACGAAGTCCGGTCTGCGCGGCCGCGGCGGCGCCGGCTTTTTGACGGGCCGCAAGTGGGCTTTTACCGCCGCAGCGCCCGATACGCCCAAGTATGTCGTCTGCAACGCTGACGAAGGCGACCCCGGCGCCTTCATGGACCGCTCCATCTTAGAGGGCGACCCCCACGCTGTCCTGGAGGCGATGGCCATCGCCGGATACGCCATCGGTGCCCGCCAGGGTTATATCTACGTTCGCGCCGAGTACCCCGTCGCCGTCCACCGGCTGGAGGTAGCCATCGCACAGGCCCGCCAGGCAGGGCTGCTCGGCGAAGACATCCTGGGCACAGGATTTTCTTTTGACATCGACCTGCGCCTCGGCGCCGGCGCCTTCGTTTGCGGCGAGGAGACAGCCCTCTTGCACTCAGTCAGCGGCAAACGGGGCGAGCCGAGGGCCCGTCCGCCCTACCCGGCCTTGAGCGGCCTCTGGGGCAAACCGACGCTGCTCAACAATGTGGAGACCTATGCCAACATCCCCCAGATCATCGTCAACGGCGCTGCCTGGTATGCGGCCATGGGGACCGAACGGAGCAAGGGGACGAAGATCTTTTCCCTGGCCGGCAAGATCAACAACACGGGCCTCATCGAGGTGCCCATGGGCACGACGCTGCGGACGATCATCTACGACATCGGCGGCGGCATCCCCGGCGGCAAGGCCTTCAAGGCCGTCCAGACGGGCGGCCCCTCGGGCGGCTGCCTGCCGGCAGAGTACCTGGACACGCCCATCGACTATGACAGCCTGATCGCCGTCGGCTCCATGATGGGCTCCGGCGGCCTGATCGTCATGGATGAGTCGGACTGCATGGTCGACATCGCCCGCTTTTACCTCGAATTCACCCAAGACGAGTCCTGCGGCAAGTGCACCCCCTGCCGCATCGGCACACGCCGCCTCCTGGAGATCATCACCGGCATCACCGAGGGTAAAGGCGAGCCAAAAGACCTGGAGCGGCTCGAAGAGCTGGGCCGCGACATCCGCGAGGCCTCCCTCTGCGGCCTCGGTCAGACGGCGCCTAACCTCGTCCTCAGCACCCTGCGCTACTTCCGCCATGAGTACGAGGCCCACATCAATCATAAGCGCTGTCCCGCCGGCGTCTGCGCCGCCTTACGACCGAAGGGAAAATTCCGCATTGACGAAGAAAAATGCCGCCGCTGCGGCCTCTGCGTCCGCCTCTGCCCCGTCGAGGCGATCAGCGGCGAGGTCCGCAAGAGGCCCTTCGTCATCGACAAGAATCGCTGTATCGCCTGCGGCGCCTGCGCCCAGAAGTGCCCGGCCAAATGCATCGCGCGGGAGGAAGAATGATGAAACGCCACCTGGAAGAGGCCCTGCTCCCCCACATGCTGGGCTGGGACCCTGGCGAGGAGCACCCGGAGGAACATACGAAACCGTCGGCCTTTTTCGGCCCCAAAAAGGTGAGGCTGGAGATCGATGGCCAGCTTGTCGAGGCCGAGGTGGGCACGACCGTCCTCGACGCCGCCCGCGAGGCCGGCATTCACATCCCCAGCCTTTGCTACCTGCGGGAGATCAACGAGATCGGCGCCTGCCGCGTCTGCCTCGTCGAGGTGGAGGGCCAGCGGGCGCTGCAAGCCTCCTGCGTCTACCCCGTCGCCGAAGGGCTCAAGGTGCGCACCCACAGCCCCCGCGTCCGTAAAGCCCGCCGTCGGGTGGTGGAGCTGATCCTCTCCGATCACCAGCGCGAGTGCACCACCTGCATCCGCAACTTAAACTGCGAACTGCAGAACATCGCCGAGGACCTGGGCATTCGCCGCATCGAGTTCCAGGGGGAGTCCCGCCGCCAGCCGATAAAAGACAACAACCCCTCCATCCGGCACGACCTGAACAAGTGCGTCCACTGCCGCCGCTGCGAGAGCATCTGCGCCAAGGTGCAGGAGAACCATGTCATCGCCGCCCAGGAGCGCGGCTTTGATACGATCATCGCGCCGGCTTTCAACGCCGACATGGGCGATGTGGCCTGCATCATGTGCGGCCAGTGTGTCCTCGCCTGCCCGGTGGGCGCGCTGACGGAAAAAGAGTCCATCGACGATGTGTGGAAGGCCCTGGCCGACCCGACGACCCATGTGGTCGTCCAGGCGGCGCCATCGATCCAGGTCACCCTCGGCGAGGCCTTCGGTTTGCCCGTCGGGACAAAGGTGACAGGCAAGCTGGTGGCGGCCCTGCGCCGCCTCGGCTTCAATCAGGTCCTGGCGACGGACTTCGCCGCCGACCTGACTATCGTCGAGGAGGCCTATGAGTTCCTGGGGCGCTACGAAGAGGGAAAGACGCCCTTTTTCACCTCCTGCTGCCCCGCTTGGATCAAGCTCGTCGAGCACTACTTCCCCAAGTACATCCCGAACCTGTCCACCTGCAAATCGCCGATGGCCATGTTCGGCGCCTTGACCCGGGCCCACTACCCCACGGAGCGCGGCCTGCCGCCGGAAAAAGTCGTATCTGTGGCCGTCATGCCCTGCACAGCCAAGAAGTATGAGGCCGCCCGGCCCGAGCATGGCGACGGAACACGGCCTGACGTCGACTACGTACTGACGACGCGCGAACTGGTGCGCATGATCCGCGAGGCGGGCATCGACTTTACGCGCCTGCCTGAGGAGTCCTTTGATTCCGCCTTCGGCGAGGCCACCGGCGCCGGCGCCATCTTCGGCGCCACCGGCGGTGTGATGGAGGCGACCTTGCGGACGACCAGTTGGGTCCTCTCCCGCGCCGCCAACCCGCGCAGCTTCGTCGACGCGCCGCCGCCCGTCGAGTTCCGCCAGATCCGCGGCGAGACAGGCTTGAAGCTGCACCATGTGAAGCTCGGCGACCATGACATCCACGTGGCCGTCGCTCACGGCACCGGCAACGCCCGCCGCGTCATCGAGGCCTTGGAGGCGGGCGAGAAGATCGATTTCATCGAGGTCATGGCTTGCCCCGGCGGCTGTGTCGGCGGCGGCGGCCAGCCCATTCTGGGCGGTAGGGACCACAAGAAGATCTCCCTCGACTACCGCCATGACCGGGCTGACGCCCTCTATGACATCGACAGCCACAAGAGCCTGCGCTACAGCCACGAGAACCCGACGGTGCGCCGCCTCTACCGGGAGATCCTGGGTCAACCGGGAAGCGAACTGGCGAAAAAGCTCTTGCACACCCATGGGTACCGGGAAAAAGGAAAGCACCCCGGGGGGCGCCCTCAGGGCTGATCGGTAGGGTGAGAAAGGTAGGCCCACGTAGCGCCTGTGCCCCGCGTCCTTTGCGGCTCCGGTTTGAGCTGTGGGGGACTTTTTTTTTGAAGGGAAAGGCACGGCTGGTCACCGTCAGGAAGGACCTGGCCGGGGCCAGATGGCGGGACGATTGAACCGATGTCCGCTTCCATGCTATCCTGGAACTGACGGCGGCGCCTCACGGCGTCCAACCTTTTAACTACACAGCGATATGACTGCGGAGTTGATTCGATGAGAAAAGGATTGCCTGGGAAAAGCAGCAGGGCCGGGCGTGGCCTTTTCCTTGGACTTCTGATGCTGATTGTCCTCGCCGCCGGTTGCGGACTCACCGGTTCGCCCTCTAAGCCAGTATCGATTGAAGGCGCAAGGACTGCTCCTGCCGCCGACAAGGCCACGGCTGCGTCACCGGACAAGCTGCCTGACGCCCACTCCCAGACCTCAGCAGCCCAGCGCCCTGTCGATCAGGGGACTGGCGCAGGCGCGCCGGGTCCTATGCACCAAGCCGGGGAACCGATCGTCATCCTCATGTATCATCACTTCACTGAGCGGGGCTACTGGCGCAACAATGACGCCGTCGTCTATATCGACGATTTTGCTGCTCAGATGGACTACCTGCGCAAGGAAGGCTACAATGTAGTCCCCTTGCAGCGCATCTGGGACTACAGCCGAAAGGGAACGCCGCTGCCCTACCGGCCGGTGGCGATCACCTTCGATGACGGCTATGAATCGAACTACACCCTGGCATATCCCATTTTGAAAAAATACAGTTTCCCCTTCACCCTGTTTCCGGTGGCCGGCTGGCTGCTGGAGGAGAATCCCCCTCACGCCTATGATCCCGCCAAAGGGGACCTGCTCGACTGGCGCCAGATCGACGAGATGGTGGCCAGCGGGCTCTGTGACGTCCAATCGCACACCTTCGACCTCCATGACAAGGTGGACGGACGCTCTCTGCTGGTGACGCCGCTGGTGAAGGCAGATACAGGGCAGATGGAGACGCCGGAAGAGATGCGCAACCGCATCAAAAGCGACCTGCAAATGGCGAAGGAAACCATCGAAAACCGCTACGGCCGGCCTGTCTACGCCTTGGCCTTCCCCTACGGCCAGTATGATGCGCAGGTGATGGAAATCATGGACGAACTGGGCTATGGCTTTGGCCTCTGCATGGGGCGTTCGCAGCATCAGGACAGCATGAAGGCGGTCATCCGCCTCGGCGTCGTTCAGGGCGACGGCGTGGAGGGCTTTGCGCGGCACCTGCAGCGGTGGTCATGGACGCCGCCGCAGGGGAACCGACAGCAGTAGAAAGAATAGAAGCAGAGGGTCATCTGCCGGGCGCTGCTGTGCGAAAGAATGACGAAAAGCACCATGGCGGCCGACGATGAGGAAAGAGAATGGGGCCAACCGTCTAGCGGTCAGCCCCATTGGCTGAAGTCGAGCGGGTTGTGCCTAAACCAACGGACAGACAGGCTCTGTCGCCCTGTATGGTCGGCCGGGTTGCGGGAGAGCAGGTCATCGGCGATCTGGCGTTCGCCCAAAAAGAGCTTCGTCTTGAGCGGGTCAGGGCAATAGAAGGTGATCCCGCGCAGATCGTCGACGACAGGCTTGAAGGCGCCAAGATGGGGGTCATCGACGCCGTCGATGACGATCGATGCGCCCTCACTGTCTTTGTGGACGCTGAAGCGGAGGAAGTTGTTCACCTGGTTGTAGCGCAGCAACCGAGACGTGCGCGCCACCAGGACGACGCCGTCATGGTGCAGCCGGGCGATGCGGCGGAGCGCCGGCAGCGATTCGTCGGGGAAGGCATTGTAGAGGTCGGTCGGTCCGCCCAGGTGTTGGGCGACGGAACTGAACCCCCCCTCGTCGATGAGGGTGCGCAGATGGTCTTCTGTCAACTGCCGTTCCAAGTTGTAGGGGCTCCAGAGGTACTCCGGCTTGGTCTGGAAGAGACGGTGGGCACAGGAATAGCGGTAAAAACCCCAGACGCGCTGACCGTCGCCCAGGGTGATCGGGTAGAGCAGGTCAGGGCGGCTGAAGACGTATTCCCGGGACGACGAGGCGGAATGCCAGACAAAGCGGATCCCATAGGGGATCAGGATGTCCGTATGGTAATAGGGGGATGCAGGATCGTCACCCCCCTCATAGGTTCGCTTGATGCCATCAGACAGGTTCTGCACGTTGGCGCTGTTGCCGTGATTGATCCAGACGGTAAAGGTAAAGCCCTTGTCATACCATTTGCGGATGCTTTCTACGGCCACTTGGCGGTGAAAGGTGGTCTCGCCGGCGTTCTTGCGGTTAAAATCACCGTAGGTGTGCACACTGTCGATCCAGCCGCAGCGCACATACTTGGCGATCCAATCGGCAGCATACTCCTCTTGCATATTCATCCCGCGCCAGAAGCTCATCTGGTCGCGGACTGTATGACCGAAGCGGTCGATGGTCCCCTCCCAGTCGGAGTCGACAACCATCCAGCAGGAGTCGGCAATATCGAGGGCGAGGGCTTGTCCTGTCTCCGTCTCCAGATCCGAGTTCAGGAACTGGTGGATCCGGTTGAACTCCTTCGGCGATGTGCCGTCGATATCGGAGGTGATGGACAGGCTGGCCCGGTAGGGATAGGGATGGCGGCGGAGGACGATATCCTCGGCGCCTTCCACCGACCGCGGCGTCCACGGGAAGGCAGGGCGCTTGGAGGAAAAGCGGCCTTCATCTCCCCGGCTTTTCCAGAGCGCCAGGCCGGCCAGCCCCGCCACCCCGGCGGCGCCGGCGGCCAGGAAGGCTCGGCGGTTCATGTGTTTGTGCCAATTCAACTTGCCTGTCCCCCTGACGAAGTCGTCCATCCGTTGCATACTGGACCGGGCTCGCGCCGAGGCGCGGAATCCGTCCTTCTTGTGTAAGGGTAACGAAGGACGAACTGACTGTCAAGGGATGGAGATGTCGACCGGAAACGCTGCCCTGGAAATGATGCCCTGAAAACGCTGCCAGGGACGAAGCCGGAACGAGCAGGAACAAAGGTTCAATCATGAAGGCAGAGAAACCAGTGAAGGTCCATGACGAAGTCCAGGGCTGTTCAGGAGGAGGAAAATCCGTGCTTCCGTTACCACCGCCTTTTATTAACCGCATGACCGCTCTTCTCCTGGAGTCGGAACGGAACGCCTTTTTTGAGAGCTATGAGAGTGGGCCGGTCCAGGGCCTTCGACTCAATCCGCTCAAACTCAGCCGGGCGGAATTTTTGGCGATCATGCCTTTTCGTCTCGACCCTGTCGCCTGGTGTCCCACCGGGTTTTATGTGGACGGGGAGGAACGGCCCGGCAAACATCCCTTTCACGCCGCCGGTCTTTACTACATTCAGGAGCCGAGCGCCATGGCGGTCGTCGAAGCCCTCGACCCGCAGCCGGGGGAGCGGGTGCTTGATCTCTGCGCCGCGCCGGGCGGCAAGGCGACCCAGATTGCCGGGCGTCTGGCCGGTCGCGGGCTGCTCGTGGCCAACGAGATCCATCCCAAGCGGGTGAAGGCGCTGTCTGAGAACCTGGAACGCTGGGGCGCCCGCAACATCCTCGTCACCCAGGAGAGCCCCGAAAGGCTGGCAGGGCGGTTCATCGCCGATTTTGACCGGATCGTCGTGGACGCCCCCTGCTCCGGCGAGGGGATGTTTCGCAAGCTGCCTGAGGCGATGGACGACTGGTCCGAAGAGAAGGTGTTTCGGTGTGCTGCCATGCAACGGGAGCTCCTCCCGCTGGCTGCCCGGATGCTTCGGCCGGGCGGGGTGCTCGTCTATTCCACCTGCACCTTTGCGCCGGAGGAGAATGAGCGGCAGATCGAGGCTTTTTTGCGCGACCATCGGGAGTTCGAACGGGAGTCCTTCCCGGCGATGGAGCATTTTGCGACAGGGTATCTGGAAAAAACGGCTCGCCTCTGGCCCCATCGCTTGCGCGGCGAGGGCCATTTCATCGCCCGCTTGCGCAAGAGGGGCGGAAGCGTCGGCGAGAGGGTGGAGGTCAAAGCAGAGGGTAGCACCGACGAATGGGCTGTCAAGGGTGCCGCCGACCATCGCCGACGACATGCGCCATCAAGGATGCAAGGAAACCGCAGCGGAGGGCGCCACAGTGAAGGATACCATAATGAAGCCCGCCGGGGCGAAAGGCAGCGCGGCCGGGGAGCGCACATCGGCAAGAAGGCCGTTCCCGATGCGGCCCGCGCTCTCTTTGAACGTTTTTGCGCCGAGTCGCTTCAATTCGTCCCCGAGGGGCCTCTGGCCCTTTTCGGCGACGCCTTATACGTTCAGGCGGAGGGCCTCCCTTCGCTCGACGGCATCAAAGTCGCCCGGGCGGGCTGGCATCTGGGCACGGTCAAAGCGGGGCGCTTCGAGCCGTCCCATGCCCTCGCCCTGGCCCTTCGCCAAGACGAGTGGCGCCGCAGCGTCGAAGTCGATCCCGATGGCAACGATGTCCTTCGCTACCTGCGCGGTGAAAGCTGGAGCGCCGGCGGCGAGGCGGGCTGGACCGTGGTGACAGTCGGCGGCTTTCCCCTCGGCTGGGCAAAGATCTCCGGCGGCCAGTGCAAAAACCACTACCCGAAAGGGTTGCGCTGGCTCGGCTGAGGGAGAGCTTATTCACAAGAAAAAAATATCACTTATCCCTGCGCCGGAGGTACAATAAGGGGGGAAAGCCAGGGAAACGACAGAACAGACACTGGAGGTAGCTATGATTTTTGACACCCACGTGCACACTCGGTTTTCAACAGACTCGATCATGGCCATTGACCAGGCGATAGAGCAGGCCCGTCAGAAGGATATCGGCCTGATCATCACCGATCATATGGATCTGGCATACCCGCAGCCGGACAGCTTCACCTTCGATGTGGACGCTTTTTTCCGCACCTATGAGCCGTACCGGAGCGATCGGCTGCGGCTGGGGGTAGAGATGGGCATGCGCAGCGAGCTGATCAGTCATAATCGAAAATTGGCAGCGGCCTATCCGTTCGATTACATCATCGGCTCGATCCATGTCGTCGATGGCGTAGAGGTGGTCGGCGAGAGGTATTTCGGGCGCCGCTCGAAGCGCGAGAGTTATGACCGCTACTTCGACACCATGCTGGAATGTGTGAAGGCCTATGATTTTATCGACAGTCTGGGACATATCGATTATATCGCCCGCTACGCCCTGGTGGAGGACCCGGAAATCGACTACGACGAGTTCCGGGAACAGATCGACCCGATCCTGGCCGTCTTGGCAGAACGACAGCAGGCCATCGAGATCAACGCCCGGCGGCTCGACAGGCCGGCTGTAGTCGAAGCCTTATTCCCCATCTATCGGCGCTTTGCCGAACTGGGCGGCCGCTTTGTCACCGTCGGCTCAGACGCCCACAACCCCCGCGACATCGGCCGCAACCTGAAGGCGGCGCTGGCGTTGGCGGAACGGTGCCGGCTGCAGCCGGTCTGGTACAAGGAGCGGGCGGCCCAACCGGTCCGAACATAGAAGAAAAGGGGAGAACCGGGGTGGCCGAGGAGCACTGCACCTATTACGCGTCGCCCATCGGCTTGATCGAGATTCGGGGGAGCGAGCAGGGGATTTGGACCATCTCCTTTGCGGAGGAAGCGGACGGCCATGGCCAGCGTCAAGGAACGGGCAGATTGCCCCCATGCCTGCAAGCCTGCGCCCGGCAGTTGGACGAGTATTTTCAAGGCGCCCGCCAAACCTTCTCCCTTGCGCTGGCGCCCCGGGGAACGGCCTTCCAGCGGCGCGTCTGGGACGCCCTGGCCGCTATCCCTTTTGGGGAGAGTCGCTCTTACCGCCAGATCGCCGAAGCTGTCGGCAACCCGAAGGCGGTCCGCGCTGTCGGCGGCGCCAACCACAACAACCCCATCAGCATTGTCATCCCCTGCCACCGCGTCATCGGCAGCGACGGCAGCCTGACCGGCTACGCTGGAGGGCTGTGGCGAAAAGAGTGGCTGCTCAACCACGAGAAGAGGTTGGACAAAGAAGCATTGCTGATGCCATAAACAGCGTAAGGAACTCCCGGCGCGAGGTCCCGAGTGATTCGATGGGTAAGGCGGAGTCCCGCCCCTTGACGGCTGACGTCTCGCCACTTAGCCTCCAGTTGACGGCTTTGTCACCCATTCCATTCCCGCAGCAATGTTTCCAGCGCCCCTGCGAACCGCCGATCCTCTTCGGCGGTCCTTTTTTTCGGCCCCTTTGTGCGGCCGCCGCCGCGGCGGAAGCGGGCCTTCAACTCCCGCTCCTCCAGCAGCAGGTCGATCCGTTCCGCGTCGTAGAGGCGGCCCGAGGGGCCGAGACAGCGGACGCCCTTGCCGATCAGCATGGCTGCCAGCCCGAAGTCCTGGGTGACGGCCACATCGCCCGGCTCGGCGAGGTTCATCACCTTGATGTCCGTCTCCTGAGCGGCGCCGCCGACGACGACATGGCGATCCGACGCAATCACATGGTTGAAGCTGGCCACCGTCCAGACGGGAACCTGGAAGCGGCGCCCTAGTTCGAGGCTGGTCCGGAGGACCTCGCGGGGACAGGCGTCAGCGTCGATGAGCAGTTTCATGAAATCCTCCTCCCTTTTCCATCGTGCCTGCAGAAGCGACAGCGGCAAAGGCCCTTAGGCAAAGGCCTCTATCTAATGGAAACCAACAGTAAAAAACGACAGTGAATCGGTGAAAGCAGCGGCGCTCCCTAGTGACGGAAGGCCGAAAAAAGAAAGACATATTTTTAAAATAAATCCAAAGGACTGTCCGCTTTCCTGATGCTGCATCAAAAACGAGGAAAGGCTCGGTTATTACCGAAAAGTATACAATATTCTTTCAGGGTTTTCGTCGAATATGGGGCTGGTTTACAGCATCGGATCTCCAAAAAGGCGACATTTGTTGCTATAATATTATGACAGAAAAATACCGCCCTCTGGCGGGCAAACAGGCAGTAGGCAAGCCTTTCCGGTATCGTGAAGCGTGTCCTGCCGGGAGTCCCGGTTTCAGAGGGGCTTTTTATGCCCCTCTGCCGGGTTGAATTTGTTGTCAGCAATCGAGTGAGTGCAAAAGGAGAGAAAGAGATTGCAAGAAAAGAAATGGATCGGCTTGCCTCCCAAGCAAGGTCTCTATGACCCGCAGTTTGAGCATGATGCCTGTGGCATCGGATTCATCGCCAACATCAAAGGGAAGAAATCCAATGCGATGGTCCGCCAAGCCCTGTCCATCCTGATCAACCTCGACCATCGGGGCGCCAAGGGCGCGGAAGTGAACAGCGGCGACGGCGCCGGCATCCTCATGCAGATCCCACACACCTTCATGACCAAAGAATGCGCCGCCCTCAACATCGACCTGCCGCCGGCCGGCGAGTATGGCGTAGGCATGCTGTTCCTCTGCCCCGACGAGGCGGAGCGCACCGCCTGCGAGGCCGACTTTGCGCGCATCGTCAAGGAAGAAGGCCAGACCCTCCTTGGCTGGCGCACCGTTCCCACCGACAACAGCAGCCTAGGTGACGAAGCCAAGTCCGCAGAACCTTTCGTGCGGCAGGTCTTCATCGGCGCCTCTGACGCCGTCAAGGCCCAACTGGCCACCGATCCCCAGGCCTTTGAGCGCAAGCTCTATATCATCCGCAAGCGGGCGGAAAAAGAGATCCGTCACGGCGGCAAACCGGGCTGTCAGTACTTTTACTTCGCCAGCCTGTCGTCGCGCACCATCGTCTATAAAGGCATGCTGACGCCTGAGCAGGTCGACAAATACTACGTCGAACTGAAAGACCCCGCCATGGACACCGCCCTGGCGCTGGTCCACTCCCGCTTCAGCACGAACACCTTCCCGAGCTGGGAGCGCGCCCATCCGAACCGCTATCTGATCCATAACGGCGAGATCAACACGGTCCGCGGCAACGTCAACTGGATGCACGCCCGCCAGGCCATGTGCCAGTCCGACCTCTTCGGCGACGATCTCGCCAAGGTGATGCCCGTCATCGACACCAACGGCAGCGACTCGGCCATGTTTGACAACTGCCTCGAATTCCTGCACATGAGCGGTCGCTCCCTGCCCCACGCCGCCATGATGATGATTCCCGAACCTTGGGCCAACCATGAATCCATGAGCGACGCCAAAAAGGCCTTCTACGAGTACCACAGCTGCATGATGGAGCCCTGGGACGGCCCCGCCGCTATCGTCTTCTCTGACGGCCGCATGATCGGCGCCGTCCTTGACCGCAATGGCCTGCGCCCCGCCCGCTACTACGTCACCAAGGACGACATGATCATCATGGCCTCCGAAGTGGGCGTCCTGGAAGTGGACCCGGAAAAGGTCCTCGTCAAGGAGCGTCTGCACCCGGGCCGCATGCTCCTCGTCGACACGGAGCAGGGCCGCATCGTCACCGACGAAGAACTCAAAGAAGGCATGGCCGCTGCCCAGCCCTACCGCCAGTGGCTTGACGAGCACCTGATCAGCCTGGACGATCTCCCTGAAGCCCCCGAGACGCCGGAAGCCGACCATGAGACGATCGTTCAGCGCCAGCAGGCCTTCGGCTACACCTATGAAGACCTCACCAAAACCCTCGAACCGATGGGCAAGAACGGCGTTGAGCCCGTCGGCGCCATGGGCCATGACGTGCCCCTGGCCGTCCTCTCGGAGAAGCCCCAACTGTTGTATAACTACTTTAAGCAACTCTTCGCCCAGGTCACCAACCCGCCCATCGACGCCATTCGGGAAGAGCTGATCACCGGCACAGGCACCACCTTGGGGCCTGAGAAGAACCTCTTGCAGCCCGAGCCCGATTCCTGCCGCCAGATCCGCCTGAAGGCGCCCATCCTCAGCAACGAAGAACTGGCCAAGCTGCGCTACATCGACCGGAAAGGGTTCAAGACGATCACCCTGCCCATCCTCTTTAACGTCAAAGAAAACGGCGCCGGCCTCGAAAAAGCCTTGGTCGAACTCTGCCGGGCCGCCGACAAGGCCATCGCTGACGGCTATACGCTGCTCATCCTCTCCGACCGCGGCGTCGACGCCGAGAAGGCCCCCATCCCGGCCCTGCTCGCTGTCGCCTGCCTGCACCACCACCTGATCCGCGAGGGCACTCGCCTGAAAGTCGGCATGCTCCTCGAATCGGGCGAGCCTCGGGAAGTGCACCACTTCGCCTTGCTCCTCGGCTACGGCGTCGGGGCCATCAACCCTTACATGGCCTTTGAAAGCCTTGACGACATGATCCGCCAAGGTATGCTGCCCGGGCTGACCCACGAGGAAGCCGTCAAGAACTACATCAAGAGCGCCACGAAAGGCGTCGTCAAGGTCCTCTCCAAGATGGGCATCTCGACGATCCAGAGCTACCGCGGCGCCCAGATCTTCGAGTGCGTCGGCATCGCCACCGATGTGATCGAGAAGTACTTCACCGGAACGCCCTCTCGCATCGGCGGCATCGGCCTCGCCGAGATCGCCAAAGAAGCCGAGATGCGCCACTGGCGGGCTTTCAACGACCAGCCCGGCCGCGACACCACCCTGGACACCGGCTCCGCTCATCAGTGGCGCACCGACGGGGAAGAGCATATGTTCAACCCTGAGACGATCACCACCCTCCAGGAAGCTTGTCGCAAGGGCGACTACCAGCTCTTCAAGCGCTACTCGGCCGCCCTGAACGCGGAGACCCAGAAGGCGCGCACCCTGCGGGGCCTGCTCAAGTTCAAGAAGAAAAACCCCATTCCCCTCGATGAGGTGGAATCGGTCGAATCTATCTGCCGCCGCTTCAAAACGGGCGCCATGTCCTTCGGCTCCATCAGCCAGGAGGCCCACGAAGCGATAGCCATCGCCATGAACCGCATCGGCGGCAAGAGCAACACCGGCGAAGGCGGGGAAGACCCGGCCCGCTTCGTCAAGATGCCTAACGGCGATTCCAAGCGCAGCGCCATCAAGCAGGTCGCTTCCGGCCGCTTCGGCGTCTCCAGTCACTACCTGGTCAACGCCGACGAGATCCAGATCAAGATGGCCCAAGGCGCCAAGCCCGGCGAAGGCGGCCAGCTCCCCGGCGGCAAGGTCTATCCCTGGGTCGCCAAGTGCCGCGGCACTACCGCCGGCGTCGGCCTGATTTCGCCGCCGCCTCACCATGACATCTACTCCATCGAAGACCTGGCCGAATTGATCCATGACCTGAAAAACGCCAACCCTCGGGCGCGCATCAACGTCAAACTCGTCTCCGAAGTGGGCGTCGGCACCATCGCCGCCGGCGTCGCCAAGGGCCGTGCCGACGTGGTGCTCATCTCCGGCTACGACGGCGGCACCGGCGCTTCGCCTCGGACCTCGATTCGTCACGCCGGCCTGCCCTGGGAGCTGGGCCTCGCCGAAACCCACCAGACACTGGTCTTGAACAAGCTGCGCGATCGCATCGTCGTCGAGACGGACGGCAAGCTGATGACCGGCCGTGACGTGGTCATGGCCGCATTGCTCGGCGCCGAAGAATACGGCTTCGCCACAGCCCCCCTCGTCGTCCTGGGCTGCGTCATGATGCGCGTCTGCAACCTGGACACCTGCCCCGTCGGCGTCGCCACGCAAAACCCCGAGCTGCGGAAAAAGTTTACCGGCGATCCGGCCCACCTGGTCAACTTCATGCGCTTCATCGCTGAAGAGATGCGCGAGATCATGGCCGAACTGGGCTTCCGCACCATCGACGAGATGATCGGCCGCACCGATGTCCTCGAAGCGAGCGACGCTGTCGACCACTGGAAAGCCAGCGGCCTCGACCTTTCCGCCCTGCTCTACCAGCCCGACATGCCCGAAGAAGTGGGCCGCTACTGCCGCATGGCCCAGGATCACGGCCTGGACCGCTCCCTCGACATGCGCGAACTCGTCCCCACCTGCCGCCGCGCCATTGAACGGGCAGAAGCCGTGGAAGCCTCCTTCAAGATCCAGAACACAGACCGTGTCGTCGGCACCATCCTCGGCAGCGAGATCACCCGCCGCTACGGCGCCGAGGGGCTGCCGGAAGACACGATCACCCTCCGCTTCAACGGCTCGGCCGGTCAGAGCTTCGGCGCTTTCGTGCCGAAGGGCATGACGATGATCCTCGAAGGCGACGCCAACGACTACTTCGGCAAGGGCCTCTCGGGCGGCAAGCTCGTCGTCTTCCCGCCGGCCCGCTCTTCCTTCGTCCCGGAAGAAAACATCATCACCGGCAACGTCAACCTCTACGGCGCCACCGGCGGCGAGGCTTATATCTGCGGCGTCGCCGGCGAACGCTTCTGTGTCCGCAACTCCGGCGCCTATGCCGTCGTCGAAGGCGTGGGCGATCACGGCTGTGAATACATGACCGGTGGCCGCGTCGTCGTCCTCGGCAAGACGGGCCGCAACTTCGGCGCCGGCATGTCAGGCGGCATCGCCTACATCCTCGACGAAGAGGGGACCTTCTCGGGCCGCTGCAACATGGAAATGGTGTTGCTGGAAAAACTGGAGAACCCCGCCGAGATCGAAGAGGTCAAGGGCATGATTGAGCGTCACGTCCAATACACCAACAGCGCCCTCGGCCAAAAGGTCCTCGCCAACTGGGAAGCCGCCCTGTCCAAGTTCGTCCGGGTCATCCCGAAAGACTACAAGCGGATGCTGGCCGCCATCGAGCGGGCCACCCAGGCTGGGCTCAGCGGGGAAGAAGCCATCATGGCCGCCTTTGAAGAGAACAAGCAAGACAAGTCTCGCGTCGGCGGGAACTAAGGGAGTCGCGGCGCAGCGTCGGGGCAGGGCTTGGTTCGCTATCTGGAACGACATCGCCGTAGCAATATCCGAAGCGACATCGGCGACGATATCCGGAACGGCATCGGAATAACAATCCGGAACAACACTCGAACCAGTCCGACCCCGCGCTTCGCCGGCGCCGACAACGAGATCATGACAAAGAAAGAGAAGTAGGAGGAAAGGCCATGGGCAAACCGACAGGCTTTTTAGAATATCAGCGCCAGCTTCCCGCCGACCGGGAACCCCTCGAGCGCGTCAAAGACTGGGGCGAGTTCCATTACCACATGAGTGAGGAGGACCTGCGCACCCAGGCCGCCCGCTGCATGGACTGCGGCGTCCCCTTCTGCCACACCGGCATGATGATCGCCGGCATGGTGTCCGGCTGCCCCCTGCACAACCTGACCCCCGAGTGGAATGACCTCGTCTACAGGGGCCTCTGGAAGGAAGCCTGGCGGCGCTTGAAAAAGACGAGCAACTTCCCCGAGTTCACTGGCCGCGTCTGCCCCTCCCCCTGCGAGGGCGCCTGCACGGCCGGCCTCGCCACCTCCCCGGTGACGATCAAAAACATCGAGTGCCACATCATCGACAAGGCTTTCGAAGAAGGCTGGGAAGTTCCGACGGAACCGGCCAAGCGGACCGGCAAAAAAGTGGCTGTCATCGGATCGGGCCCCTCAGGCCTTGCTGCGGCTGATCAACTGAACAAAGCCGGCCACAGCGTCACTGTCTTCGAACGGGCGGATCGCATCGGCGGCCTGCTCATGTACGGCATCCCCAACATGAAGCTCGACAAGTCTATCGTCCAGCGCCGCGTCGACCTGATGGCCGCCTCGGGCATCACCTTTATCACCAACTGCGAAGTCGGCAAAGACTACCCCGCCGACAAGCTGAAAGAAGAGTTTGACGCCGTCGTCCTCTGCGGCGGTTCCACGAAACCGCGCGACCTTCCCGTGGAAGGCCGCAACTTAAAGGGCGTCCACTTCGCTATGGAGTTTTTGGCGGCCAACACGAAGAGCCTTCTCGATTCTAACCTGACCGACGGCAATTTCATCTCCGCCGAAGGCAAGGACGTCATCGTCATCGGCGGCGGCGACACGGGCACCGACTGTGTCGGAACGGCCCTCCGCCACAGGTGCAACTCCGTCTACCAGATAGAGATCATGCCCCAGCCACCCGTCGAACGAGCTGCCGACAACCCCTGGCCCCAGTTCCCCCGGGTGCTGAAGATCGACTACGGCCAGGAAGAGGCCGCCGCCATCGCCGGCGCCGATCCCCGCCATTACCTCATCTCGACGAAGAAGTTCGTCGGCGATGAGAAGGGCCACGTCAAAGAAGTCCACACCGTCCAGATCGAATGGGTGAAGGATGAACAGGGCCGCATGACCCCGAAAGAGATCGCCGGCACCGAGAAAGTCTGGCCGGCTCAACTGGTCTTGCTGGCCATGGGCTTCCTCGGCCCTGAAGACCAACTGCTCACCCAACTGGGCATCGAGCGCGACCCCCGCTCCAATGTCAAAGCCGACTTCGGCAAATTCGCCACCAACGTCCCCGGCATCTTCGCCGCCGGCGACATGCGTCGCGGCCAGTCCCTCGTCGTCTGGGCCATCAGCGAAGGCCGCCAGGCAGCGCGGGAAGTGGACAAGTATCTGATGGGGACGACGAATCTGACGTAACTGTATATCTATATGCTGATCTTCAGCCTTCGAAGCAAAAGCGAAGTCATGCTGCGAGCGTGACTTCGCTTTTTTAGGTGCGCCAGCCTTCCATAGAAGAACATGATTTCGGCTGTTCCTTTTATTCTTATGATATAATTGAACTGCCGGACAGGGACAGGAGGGGAGCGAGTTGACAGACCAGGAGTTTCAACAACGGGTGCTTCAGGAATTGCTGGCTCTAAAAGAAGGGCAGCAGCGATTCGAAGCGAAACAGGATCAGTTTGAGAAGCAACAGCAGCGGTTCGAAGCGAAACAAGAACAGTTTGAGAAGCAACAGCAGCGGTTCGAAGCGAAACAAGAACAGTTTGAGAAGCAACAGCAGCGGTTCGAAGCGAAACAGGAGCAGTTTGAGAAGCAACAGCAGCGGTTCGAAGCGAGACAAGAACAGTTTGAGAAGCAACAGCAGCGGTTCGAAGCGAGGCAAGAACAGTTTGAGAAGCAACAGCAGCGGTTCGAAGCGAGGCAAGAACAGTTTGAGAAGCAACAGCAGCGGTTCGAAGCGAGACAAGAACAGTTTGAGAAGCAACAGCAGCGGTTCGAAGCGACGCTGCAGCGGCTGGAGAATCAAGTACAACGATTAGAGGAAAATCAAAAGCATTTAGAGAGTAACCAGCAGCAACTGGAAGAAAAAATGAACCTCCGTTTTGAACGCTTAGAAACAAACCTGAATCATCGACTGGACAGGTTGGAGCAAAGCCAGGAATATGATGTGCTCGGCATGCTGAAAACGATCACAGGTAAACTCAATGAGATCCACGAGGAGCAGCGGTCGATTAAAGAACTCCTGGGCGACCATGAAGTAAAGCTCCGCACACTTTCTCGAAAACCCGTATAAATATCCCCATCAGCGCAGAGAGAAAGGCCGATTTGTTGTCTTGACAGACTTGAAGAACGAGAGAAAAATAAAGCCGCCCCTTTCCAACAAATTGAAGATTTGTTCCGGGAAGGGGCGTCGTGATTTGTTATGTTAAAAATGCGCGATGTCTTTGTCAACGGCGTCAAGGCGGTCGATGACAAAACGCCGACGGGGACAAGAGCGGGAGAGTGGCTATAAGCTTGGTGTGGACGGTTAGGTAAAGAGGTATTCCTCCACGATGGCGGCCAGGTTTCGCAGCGACCGGATCTGCACGTCCGGTGAGTACCGGGGCTGTTCGTCCATGCAGGCCTCCGTTGTGATTGAGGAAGGGCGCTGGGCCAGGATGTGCCGTAGAATCGTCCGGGCGTAGCGGTTGTCGGTGATCTCCCGGTGGGCGGCGTTGCGCCCGCCGGCGAGGGTGCGGTAGCTGCCGGTGAAGTGGTAGCGGTCTGTCGCGATGAGGGCCAGTTGCCTGCGAAAGCAGTGATCTGCAGAGGCGGCAAGGATCATGCGGCCGTCGCGGACGAAGGTGCCGTAGCGTTCCAAACAGGCTCGTTCAACATCATCGGCCGGGTGCAGGCAGGCTGTCGTCTGACCGGGAAACTGCTTGAGCCCCCATAGAGACTGATAGAGGTGCTCCACATCGATGAGCACAGGGCATCCAAGGTCCTGTGTCAAGGCCGAAAGATCCTGATGGAAGACGCCCACACAGGTGATCGGGAAGATGCGGCCTGTGGGGACGGCTTTTTTCTTTTCGAGGCGAACCCAGGGGAGCGTTTCCACGTAGAGGTTTTTGGACTGAGAAAGACGCACGAGCTTGCGCCGGCAATCATCGATGATGCGGAGGTAGTCGCCGCTCGATAGGGGCGGCTGACCATCGAAGGCGTAATCGCCGGCGTGGATGACACAGTAGAGCGGATCTTTTCCGGATAGCCAGGCGCTTAGCCGGGCGATCTGTTCATCATCCAGGTTGTGCAGGCTGGGCAGGTGCAGGGAATAGGGAAGGCCCGCCGCTGTCGTCATGGCGATCAGGCGATCGGCGTTCTCCAGGATAACCGGTAGATTGGAGAGCGGGTTGTAGTTGATGTTGACTTCGATGCCAAAGGGGATTCGGGGAAAGGCGCCTTGAGCAGTCTGGAAAGCGTCGAAGAGGTCTTTCGCTTCCTTGCGGGAGGGATAGCGCATGGACAGCAACAGGTGGGGGCGATCGGGCCTCTTGTCGTTCGTCATGGACAACCGTTCCTTTCTCCATAGAAAAATATTCCTATGTTGAAATTCCTGCATCATCGACCCGTGACGAGACGGTTGCCCGTACCCGCCTCCAAGACATGACCACAGGCAGAGCAAGTCGGGACGTTGCTTTAGTTTATTATAGCAATAATCTTGGTAGGCAGGCGAAACGGCGTTGCTTTCCTGATCAAAGACGGCGATTTGCCTGAAGTAAAAAAACCGAACCGCGCGTCTTCAAGAGTCGCGGTTCGGTTGATGCGATTGCAGTTCGGTTGATGCGATTGCAGTTCGGTTGACGCGATTGCAGTTCGGTTGACGCGATTGCAGTTCGGTTGACGCGATTGCAGTTCGGTTGACGCGATTGCAGTCGGTTGATGCGATTGCAGTTCGGTTGACGCGATTGCAGTCGGTTGATGCGATTGCAGTTCGGTTGATGCGATCGGGGTTCAGCCGGCGGCGTTCTGGGCCATGGAGACGGCGCATTCCTTGCAGACGATCTTGTTGCGGAAGTTCTGCACATCGATGGCGCTTCCGCAGAAGATGCAGGCCGGTTCATATTTCTTCAGGATGATCTTCTCGGCATCCACGTAGATCTCGAGGGGATCCTTTTCGTCGATGCCCATTGTCCGGCGCAGCTCAATCGGAATCACAACACGGCCCAGTTCGTCTACTTTGCGTACAATCCCAGTTGACTTCATGTCACTTGACTCCTTTTGCTCGACGTTATTCGACAACTTTCTACACCCTGATTGTACCAACCATGCCAAGTAACGTCAAGATATATTTTAATACGAAATGAGGAAAGATGTCATGAACAACAAGGTCTCCCAATTTTACCGCATCGAAAAGCACTGTATCCGCTGCGGCTTTTGTCTCGATATCTGCTCTTGGGACGCCCTGGACGCACCGGGAAAAGGGAGAGCCTTTACGATCGAGGAGGATCTCTGCCCGGGCTGCGGGATCTGCGTCGATTGCTGCCCTGTCGGCGCGATTCAGAAGGTCGGCGCCGGCGAAGACGACGCAGCTGCAGACCGGTGATAGAGGCTGCAGCTGCGAGCTGGTGATGGAGGCTGCAGCTGCGAGCTGGTGATGGAGGCTGCAGCTGCGGACGCTTCTATCTTGTGGAGGGTAGGCTTTGATGGTGGGCCTACTTCTGCGAATGAAAGGATTGGCAGATCGAGGGTGTACATATTTTTCTTTTGAAAAACCTACTCTACCTGTGAAGAGGGAACGCTTTGCACGGGAGGAGTACAGCATGACGGTATCGCAACAACTCAAACAGACTATCGCCGGGCTGAAAAGCGCTGTCGGCAGTCTGGAGCAGTTCGCCATTCAGACGCAGGATCAGAACGCTAAAAACCTCTATACCACTGCGTCCCAGCAGGCGCAGCAGATCGTCAATTCCCTCGAACCGAGGGTGAAAGAAATTGAAAAAGAAGAACCTCAGTACAAGGGTTTTTAGCCCGATCGGTTCTTCTGTCCCTGTGGGACATCTATGCGCGTTCGGGCCGGATCGGATGATCCGGTCCGCATCATATAGAGCGTAGATCAGGCATCTTCGGGAGCGGCGCAGATGTTGCCGCTGATTTTAGGCTTTGGTGGAGCCGGGAAGCGGCTTGGAATAGGGCTTTGGCACTGGCGCAGGCGAGCGAATGCCGGGAAGCGGCTTTGGATGGGGTCTAACCGATCGATGGACGATGAGGGAGGTGGCTCCCGTGACGGTAAGCGGGCAGGTCAAACAGACGCTGGCCAGCTTGAAAGGGGCGCGTTCCACGCTCGAAAGCTTCGCCGCCGTCGAGGAGAACGTCGAAGCCAAGCGGGCCTATACAGAGAACCTGCAACGGCTGGACCGGGTGATCGACGGGATAGAAAAGCGTTTGCAGGTGTTGGAGTATGAAGAACCTCAGTACAAGGGGCTTTAACGCTGATTGTGAATAAGGAGTTTATCCCATGCCTGAATGGACCATCGCCTTTATCCGCGCTACAGCCGTCTACCTGCTCGTCTTTGCAGGCGCCCGGTGGCTCGGCAAGCGGCAACTGGCACAGTTGACCCTCTTCGACCGGATCACCGTCGTTGCGATCGGCGTCGTCGCCGGCGCCTTGTCTCTCAACCTGGCCGGCAGCCTGGCGAGCGCCCTCCCGCCACTCGTCGTCTGGATCGGTTTTCCCATCGCCCTTTTTTACCTGTCCATCAAATTCAAGACGGTGCGCGATCTGGTGCAGGGCAAGGAGACGGTGCTGATCAACCATGGGAAGGTCCTTGACGACAAGTTGCTCGAGATCCCCATGAGCGCCGAGGACCTCCTGAGCCAGTTGCGGCGAAAAAAGGTCTTCAACTTCGCCGACGTAGAGTTTGCCATGCTCGAACCGGATGGTGAGTTGAGCGTCTTTCTCAAGAAGGACAAGCGACCCGTCACGGCGTCGACATTGGAGTTGAAGGTGGGCCATGAGAGCGTCCCCCAGACGGTGATCATGGACGGCATCATGATGGATGAGCCGCTGACGGCCATGGGACTCAACCGACGCTGGCTCCATGAGGAGTTGGAGAAGATCGGCGTGGCGCCGGAGAATGTCTTCCTTGCCCAGGTCGATTCGGTGGGCCAGCTGTATGTGGACCTCTTTGATGATGCCGTCCATCTCCCTCAGCCAAAGACGAAGGAGCTGCTCTTCGTGAACCTGAAAAAGGCCCAGGCCGACTGTGAGCTCTACGCCCTGGCTACGAAGGACCCGTCGGCGAAGCAGATGTATACGGAGGCGGCGGGCCTTATCGCGGAGATGGTCGTCGATTTGGCGCCGCTGCTGAAGCGCTGAAGTTGAAGCCGCTGCTGAAGCGCCGAAGCTGAACGCTGACGCTGAGCGCCGAGGGGAACACTTTTGCGGAGGGAGGAACCGTCTTTGTCCAACAAAAAAAAGAAGAACCTGACGCCAATCCAGCAGGAGTACCATGATTTTTCCAAGCTTCGGGAGCCGAAACGGCCTGTGTTGAAGAACTGCCTCTGGGCTTTTTTCGTCGGCGGGTCGATCTGCCTGCTTGGCCAAGTCATCCAAAACTTTTTCCTCTGGCACTTCAACTTCAACGAGAAGACAGCCGGCAATCCGACGGTGGCGATCATGATCCTGCTTGCCGTCCTGCTCACGTCCCTCGGCGTCTACGATCACATCGCCCAACGCGCCGGCGCAGGGACGGCTGTGCCGGTGACCGGTTTCGCCAACGCGATGGCTTCGGCCGCCATCGAGCACCGGACCGAGGGGTATGTGCTGGGCGTGGGCGGCAAGATGTTCAAATTGGCCGGGCCGGTCATCGTCTTCGGTGTCGTCGCGGCCTTCGTGGTGGCGCTGATCAGGACGCTGCTCGGCATGGCTGGGATCGGGTAGCATGCAGCAGGGACATCAGAGTTGGCGCTTCGACAACAAGCCCGTCATCGTAGCCAGCGCCGCTGTTGGCGGACCTTTTGAAGCCCGGGGGCCGCTGTCTAAGGATTTTGACCTGCTCCATGGCGATCTCTGGCTGGGACAGGCCAGTTTTGAAAAAGCCGAGCGCAAGCTCCTGGAAGAAGCCTGCGAGGTAGCCATCGGCAAAGCGGGGTTAGAGAAAAAAGACATCGACTTTTTTCTCTGCGGCGATCTGATGAACCAGATCACGGCCAGCAGCTTTGCCGCCCGTACCATGGCCGTGCCTTACCTGGGGCTCTTCGGCGCCTGCGCCACTTCCATGGAGGGTTTGGCCTTGGCCTCGTTGCTCGTCAACAGCCGCGCCGGGCGCTACGTCCTCTGCGGCACCTCCAGCCACAATGCGACGGCAGAAAAGCAGTTCCGCTACCCTACCGAGTACGGCGGTCAGAAACCGCCGACAGCCCAATGGACCGTCACTGGCGCCGGTGTGGCGGTCGTCGCGCCGGAAGGGAAGGGGCCTCGCGTGACGGGGGCTACGATTGGGCGCATCGTCGATATGGGCATCACCGACCCCTTCAACATGGGGGCGGCCATGGCGCCGGCGGCGGTGGACACGATCACGGCCCACTTCCGGGACTTTGGCATCTTCCATGAGGAGTACGATCTGATCGCCACGGGCGACCTGGGCAAGGTGGGCCACCACATCGCCAAGGATCTTTTCGCCAAGCACGGTATGGCTCTCCCGGAAGAGAAGTTTGTCGACTGCGGCCTTCTCATCTACGACCTGGACCGGCAGGAAGAGGTGATCGCCGGCGGGAGCGGCTGCGGTTGCTCGGCTACCGTCACCTATGGGCACCTTCTGAATCGGATGAAGCAGGGTGAGCTGCGCAAGATCCTGATCGTTGCCACCGGTGCCTTGCTGTCGCCGATCACCTACCAGCAGAACGACTCCATTCCCTGTATCGCCCATGCCGTGGCGATTGAGCGGGGGTAAGCCGGTCAAGGACGAATTGCAGCAGCGCGAATGTGGCGCTGTCCTGCGCATGAGCTGATCCGAATGGGGATAGGGCCTGTAACGGAGGGGAGCTGGAGCGATGGAAATCTACTTTTGGGCTTTCGTTGTCGGTGGGCTGATTTGCGTCATCGGGCAGCTGCTCTTCGATGTGGCCAAACTGACACCGGCCCATACGATGACCCTCCTCGTCGTCTCCGGCGCGATTTTGGACGGTCTGGGACTTTATGAACCGCTCATCGACTTCGCCGGCGCCGGGGCGACGGTCCCGATCACCAGCTTCGGCAACGCTTTGGTGCACGGGGCGATGGCGGAAGCGAAGTCGACAGGGCTGATCGGGATCCTGACGGGGATCTTTGAGGTGACCAGCGCCGGCATCTCGGCGGCCATCATCTTCGGTTTTATCGCCTCCTTGATCGCCAGGCCGAAGGGGTAGAGAGCAGAGCGGTCAGGTGATGGGGTGACGATAGTTCAGGGTGACCATGATAGTCCATTGCGCTTGTGCAGTCGCTGAGAGCGCGAAGAGGGGTTTGAAATCGATGCAGTTCGTTGACAAAGGGCGATTTTCGAAGTCGAAACGGTTGGGACTGTCCCTGATGGGACAGAGAAGGAATCGTCGACAATCGCGATCCATCGGCAGAGCCTCCCTTTTCGCGGCCTTTATTTTGGCCCTCGCCCTGCTTGCTGGCGGCTGCGCCGCCGGCAAGTCCGCGGCGAAAAACAGTGATCTGAAAGAGCTGCCTTCCCGGATGGATCCGGTGCTGGCCCGGGACATCAAAGGCGTCGCCAAGTCGGTGCAAGGGGTCGACGATGCGACGGCCTTCGTCATCGGCAACGACATCGCCGTCGGCGCCAAGGTGAGCGGTTTTGACCGCCTGCGCCTGAGAAGCATCCGCGCGGCCATCGACCAGAAGATCCGCCAGTCTTACAAGAACTACCGGATCCATGTCACCACCGATAAAAAACTGTTCAAGCAGATCAAGCAGATCGAGGATCAAGAAAAATCTCCGGGGGACGCGCCGCCGGAGATCGAGAGGAACTTCCGCAAGATTTTGTTGGATAATGATGTGCCGTAAAAAACCACCCCGGGCCAAGCCTGGGGTGGTTCGTATGTTCAGAAGCCTTTACCAGCTGCTGCGACGGTTGTTGAAGCAGTCGCGGCAGTAGACGGGCTTGTCGCCGCGGGGCTGGAAGGGAACCATGGTTTCGACGCCGCAGGAGGCGCAGACGGCGGGGAACATCTGACGTTCTTGACGGGGTTCGGCGGAAAAGCCGCCACGCTGGGCTTTGCGGGCAGCCCGGCAGCTGGCGCAACGGCCAGGCTCGTTGGTGAAGCCTTTTTCGGCGTAGAATTCTTGCTCGGAAGCCGAGAACAGGAATTCGCTACCGCACTCTTTACAGGTGAGGTACTTGTCTTGGTACATGAGAAATCCTCCTCGATATTCGTTTGCCCGTGCTAAGGAGGTACCGCATCCCATCACTTCCCTTAGCCGGTGGCAATCGAGAAGGGTATCGTCCATCCGTAAGCATCGCGAGCTTATGCTCAGTATAACCGATGAAATACCGGTTGGTAAAGAAAAAAACGGCGAGTGGCATAAGATCTTCCACCTGTCCGCCTTCGAAATCACTGTCGTATGTCGTTGAGGAAATGAGTCAATTTACGCCCTTGCCGGAAAAAGCAGGGCGGCCGCCGGAAGTGAGACATCAGCAAGCGGCGAGCCCTTTGAGGTGGGGCCGCTGGCGCGGATGCGGATCAACGGCTTTTACAACGGGGGGACGTCGACGATGGACCGCATCTGCGCCAGGTCGCTGGAGGCGGCGCTTGTCGGCACGGAGATCCCACGGCCGGAGTGGACCTTCACCATGCTGGGGCGGATCATCCGCGCCTATGCTCCCTGTTTAGCCTGCGGCACTCATATGATTGATTTGAAAAAAGATGCTCCGCCTTCCCGTTTGATCGAATAGCCGTTACAATAGAGCCAGGAGCTTACTAGGAGGTGAATCCCCGGTCTTTCGGGGAGATAAGATGCGACTGCTGACTCGTTCGGACTTTGACGGTTTGGCCTGCGCGGCGCTGCTGATTGAACTCGGTCTCGTCGATTCCTTCAAATTCGTCCATCCCAAGGACATGCAGGATGGGCTGATTGAGGTCAATGACAACGACATCATCGCCAACGTTCCCTATGTTCCCGGTTGCGGCCTCTGGTTTGACCACCACTCCTCCGAGGAGGAGCGGGGCAGCTTGAAGGCGCAGTACAAGGGGATGTCCCGGCCGGCGCCGTCCTGTGCCCGTGTCATCTATGATTACTACGGCGGGCGGGAAAAGTTCGGCCCCGATTTTGACGCCCTCATGGCGGGGGTGGACAAGGCCGATTCGGCCCAGTTCACCATCGATGAGATCTTGAACCCGACAGGCTGGGTGTTGCTCTCCTTTGTCATGGATCCCCGCACCGGCCTCGGCCGTTTCCGCAATTTCACCATCAGCAACTACCAGCTGATGGAGAAGTTGGCCCATGAGATCCGCCATAAGCCTATCGAGGCGATCATGGACGATCCCGATGTGAAAGAGCGGGTGACGCTCTACTTTGAACAGGCGGAACGGTTCAAAGAGATGGTCAAGGCGCACTCGACGGTTAAGCAGAATGTGCTGATCACGGACCTGCGCGGCGTCGATCCTATCTACTCGGGCAACCGCTTCATCCCCTACGCCCTGTTCCCGGAAGTCAACATCAGCATCTGGATCGTCAAGGGCAAGCTGGACAACTGCGTCTTCACCTGCGGCAAGTCCATCTTCAACAAGTCCTCCACTGTCAACATCGGCTCCGTCATGCTCAAGTACGGCGGCGGCGGTCACTTCAATGTGGGCACCTGCCAGGTGCTCCATGATGAGGCGGAAGCGACCTTGCAGGCGCTGGTGGCGGCGTTTCGGGACGAGTAAAGAAGATCTGCCAGTTTGAATGAGAAAGTGGAGAGGCCCTTCGCCGGGCATTCTCCACTTTTTGTGCTGAACCGCTATTTTTTTGTCACCGTCTGTCCCTGTGAGTTCGCCCACGCTGGCCAGCGTGCCGGAACCGTAATAAAGTCGATTGGTTGTGGTTTTGGAAACCAGGCCCTATGCTGGACTTTTTTTATTTCCGCGATTGCCAGCGCCAGGCCGTCTCGATGATGACCGACAGATCGGCATAGCGGGGTCGCCAGCCCAGTTCAGCCATGGCTCGCGCGTTGGAAGCGACGAGGACGGCGGGGTCGCCGGGACGGCGCGGCTCGATGCGCAGCGGGATGGGATGGCCCGTCACCTGGCGGGCTCTTTCGACGACCTGCAAGACGGAAAAACCCAGGCCGTTGCCGAGGTTGTAGAAGCCGGAAGGGTGCCCGGCGGCGAGCGCCTGCAGGGCCAGCACATGGGCGTCAGCCAGGTCGCTCACATGGATGTAGTCGCGGATGCAGGTGCCGTCCGGGGTGGCATAGTCGTCGCCGAAAAGGGAGAGGTATTCCCGCTTCCCCTGGGCCACCTGGAGCACGTTGGGGATGAGGTGAGTCTCCGGGTCGTGCTGTTCGCCGCTGCGTCCTTCCGGATCGGCGCCGGCCACGTTGAAGTAGCGGAGCGCTATCCACTTCAGCCCATGGACGCGCGCAAACCAAGGGAGCATCGCTTCGATCAGGTGTTTCGACAGACCGTAAGGGTTGGTCGGGCGAACGGGGTGGTCCTCCGGGATAGGGACCTGATCCGGTTCGCCGTAGACGGCGGCGGTGGAGGAGAAGACAAAGCGCCTGACGCCGGCTTCGGCCATGGCCTGAAGCAACGCCGTCGTCTGTCCCGTATTGGCGAGAAAATAGTGTCCCGGAGCGACCATGGATTCGCCGACAAGGCTTTTGGCGGCAAAATGCAGGACACCGTCGATACGGTGCTGATGGAAGATCTCTTGGAGCAATCCAGCGTCGCCCACATCGCCTCGGTAGAAGGGGACGCCTCTCGGGACAAGCGATAGATGCCCTGTTGTCAGGTTGTCGAGGATGACCACCTCCGCCCCTGCCGCCAACAAGGCCAGGGCGGTATGACTGCCGATATAGCCGGCGCCGCCTGTAACGAGGTATTTCATAAAACATCCTGCCTCCGCTGCTCGGCTCCCCTGGGACCATGCCCGGGGGGGCCGCTGTTCGCTCCTTTTTCTGTATCGCCCTTTTATCGCTGTTGCCTTTCCATCGCTGTTGCCTTTCCATCGATCTTGCCTTTCCATCGTCTTTGCCGCCCTATCGTTTTTTCTGATGTCAAACATCGTTAAAGGTAATTTTACAGCCGCCTCGTCGAGGCATTACCATAATGCCTGGATGAGGAGGGATGATATGCAACACCGATGGACGGCTGGCGGAATTCTGTTGACGGCGTTGCTGGCGCTGTCGGCCCAACAGATGGTTCGCTTTTTCCCCTTTACTGTATTCGGCGCGTTGGTCACAGCCATCCTGCTGGGGATGGCGATGCGCGCCGTGGCGGGCGACCGGTTGGTCCCCTTGAAACCTGGTTTCGCTTTCTCGGCGAAGGTGTTGCTGCGGCTCGGCATCATCCTCATGGGGGTGCGGCTCAATCTCGCCGATATCGCCGCTGCCGGGTGGCGCATGCTGGCCCTAGACCTGTCTGTGATCGTCTTCGCCGTGACGGTCATCCTTTTCCTGGGGAGGAGGCTTTCTGTCGAAGAAAGGCTGACAACGCTGATCGCTGTCGGGACCGGCGTGTGCGGCGCCGCGGCGATCGGCGCGGCTGCCCAGGCCGTGAGGGCCAAAGACGAAGAGGTGGCCTTGTCAGTGACGCTGATCTCCCTGCTGGGTACCCTTTTCACGGTTATGTACACGGTTATGCTGCCGGTGCTCGCCCTGACCCCGCAGCAGTACGGGACCTTTGTCGGCGCGACACTGCATGAGATCGCCCATGTGGTCGCAGCAGCGGCGCCGGCTGGCGCGATCGGCAGCGACCAGGCCATCCTGGTAAAACTGGGCCGGGTGATCCTCTTGGCGCCTGTCGTCATGGCCCTTGACTGGCATTATCGAGGGCGCGCCGGCGGCGCTGGCAGGGCTTCAGACCTCGACGGCAAGCCTGACGACAAGCTCCGGGACGAAGCCCAGGACAAGCCCCGCCTTCCGGTCCCCTGGTTTGTATTAGCCTTCCTGGTCATGGCCCTGCTGAACACCTATCATGTCTTTTCGCCGGCCCTTTCCGCCGGATTGGTCACCGCCAGCCTGTTTTTATTGGCCATGGCGATGGCCGGGATGGGATTGAATGTATGGGCCGGCGATTTCAAGCGAGTGGGTCTTGCGCCGGTGCTGATGGGACTGGGCGGCTCGATCCTGCTCAGTCTATTCGGGCGTTTCGGCATGGCCCTTCTCGGGCTGTAGCCCTACAGGTTCTCCCGGAAAGGCTGCCCCTCCTCGGGCGATTCATCAGCCTGTGCTCGCGACTTGGGCGACGCCGGCGAGATGACCTGGTGGAGGATGAAGTCCAGAAAGGAGTCCACCGCCAAGGTCGTGAACTTCTCACGATGGTAAAAGAGTGTAAAAGTCCGGTCGATGGGCCCCTCGGCCAGGGGGATGATCGCCAGCGATTGTTGAGCGACTTCCTCCGTGACAGCGAACCGGGAGAGGACGGAGAAGCCAAGTCCGGCTTTCACCGCCTCCTTGATCGCCTGGGTGCTGCCCAGCTCCATCACCACCTGCAGATCGGCAGGTTGGGCGCCGCGGGATTGGAGAAACTGTTCAAAAAAACGGCGCGTTCCCGACAGGGGTTCCCGCAGCACCCAGTGGTGCTGAAAGAGCTCCGCCAGGGAAAGGGGCGCGCTGTCCGCGGTGTCGGCTGGCCCGACGATCACCAGTTGGTCGCCGCCGCAGGGAAAGGCGGTGAGCACGCCGGGGAGCTGGTCCGGGCTTTCGATGAATCCCAGATCCAGTTGTCCCGTGGCGACCATGGCGGTGATGTGATCGGAATTAGACACATCCATGGCAATGGACACCCGCGGGTGGGTCTGCCGGAAGAGGACAAGCAGCTTGGGCAGCAGGTACTCGCCGATAGTCATGCTGGCGCCGATGCGGAGCAGCCCGCTGATATCCTGCGTCAGTTCCTGCATGGCATTGCGCGCCCGTCCATAGAGTTGTTCCAATTCGACGGCAAAGGGGTAGAGCGTCTTGCCGGCAGTCGTGATCAACAGCCGCCGATGAAGGCGGTCAAAAAGTTTGACGGAAAAGTGCGCCTCCAGGTTCAGGATCTGCTGGCTGACGGCCGACTGGGTCATATGCAGCTCCTGTGCCGCCAGGGATATGCTGCCTTTGTCAACGACCGTTTTAAAGATCGCTAGTTGGCTGTCGAGCATGGCGATATCTTCTCCTTGCCTCTTGAATCAGGCGGCCTTGGCCTTATGTTGTCTCCCGAAGGCTGCTTTCACGAGCGACTGGTACTCGCTTTTCAAGCTCACCTACACATCCTTGAAGGAGTTTGCAGATTTTTCTCGAAGAAACGATAAAAATGGGAATTGAGGAACGCAAGAGGGAGCGTCAGGCTTAACCATTTTGGCTTTAAGCCTTTTTCTATTTTGACGCCTTTTCGACACGCTCGGTGCGGCATGTCCCCCAGAGACGGGAGGGTTTTCTCATGCATACTCAGGCACGGTTCCACGTCCCCTGTCAGACCGGGTGGAGAAAACTGCTCCCCTTGTCGATCACGAAACGCTTTTACCTGGCCATGGTGCTCCTTGTCCTTCTCCATACATTTTTGCTGAGCGGAATCGTTCACATGGGCTTTTTGAAAAAAGAGCGCTTTGAGCGGTCGAACGATCTCGTCGCCGCCGCTGTAGAGTTGGAGAAAGGGGCTTCTGCCGGGCGCTGGCCAGAGGCGAGCGACGACATCTCTCGGATGTATCCCGGCTTGACGGTCGGGTACTACTCGAGAGCGCAAGGCCAGTTTCTCGCTTTGCGTCGCCAAGAGCAATACCGCATCCGCGTGCTGGACTATATTTTTTCCCTGCGAAGTACAGGCATTTCAAGTTTTTCAGAGCAGGAACAAGCAGAACTGGCTTCCTCCCTGACGTTGCTTAATGGGACAGAGCGAAGCGAACCGGCTTTCATGGGATGGTGGAACTCCCCGGTCCTCGGCCTGGTTCAGCCGATCGCCGGCGAGCAATCGCTCTATTGCGTCGCTTTCGTCCGGCTGACAGACTTTCATCTTCCCGTCCTGTTGCGGACGGCCGAGGTGATCGTCGTAGAGACCATCCTGGCGGGGATCCTGATCGCTTGCGCGTGGCAGATTTTCACCCGTTTTCGCGCGGAGATCGAGGGTTTTGGTATGGCTGCCATGGTGGATGACGATCAGGTGCCGCCGAATGTGCTCCCGGAATTGAATCCGCTGGTCGATAAGGTGCGGGCGAACTCGCGCCATATCCGGCGGGTGAAGCGGAACCTTGCTCGGGAGGTGACCAAACGGATGCAGGCCGTCAACGCCCTGACCACGTCGGAGGCGAGATTCACCAAAGCCTTTCACGCCAATCCCCACCCTATGTGCATCACTTCCATGGAGGACGGACGCTTCATAGAAGTCAACGAGAGCTTCCTGCAAGCCACCGGGTACGAACGGGACGAGGTGATCGGGCAACAGTTGCCGGAGCTGGGCCTCATCAAAGAAGAGAGAGGCGGAGCGGTACCGGGCGGATTCCCCGCGAGCGCCTCGCCCCTAGGCGCCCCAGCCGTGACAGGCGCTCCTGTCCAAGGCGCCTTTCGCAATATAGAGCGCAAGATCACCGCCAAAAGAGGGGAGGCCCGGATCTGGCTCGTGTCGGCAGAGGTGATCCAGCTGGAGGGACGGGCCTGCCACCTCTATTCAGTCAACGATATCACGGAGATCCGCAAGTTGGAAGGGGAGTTTGCCCGCCTCGACCGGCTGAATCTGGTGGCGCAGATGGCTGCCGGTATCGGCCATGAGATCCGCAACCCCATGACAACGGTGCGCGGTTTTCTTCAGATTCTGAGGGCAAAAGACGAATTGGCGAACCATTGGGAGCACTTCGACCTGATGATTGAAGAGCTCGACCGCGCCAACGCGATCATCTCTGAGTTCTTGTCCCTGGCCAAACATAAGGTGGATGATCTCCGCCTGCAAAATCTGAACGCCATCATCCGAGCGCTCTATCCCCTCCTGGAGGCGGACGCCTCTTTAGGCAAAAAAGCCATCCGGCTGGAATTGGGCCCCATTCCGGAAACGTATCTCGGAGAAAAGGAGATCCGCCAGCTGGTGCTCAACCTGGTTCGCAACGGTCTCGAAGCGATGGGGGAAGGCGGGGAGCTGATCATCCGCAGCTATCGTGAAGGTGATGCGGTGGTGCTGGCCGTCTGCGATCAGGGAAGCGGGATCAGCCCCGATGCACTAGCCCAGTTGGGCACACCCTTCTTCACGACGAAGGAACAGGGGACAGGGCTGGGACTGGCGGTCTGCCAAAATATTGTCGTTCGCCACCGGGCCCGCATGACTGTAGAAACGGGGGAACAGGGGACCACCTTTTTTGTACATTTTCCCTGTAGCGTTGATTTTTCTCAAGCATCCCTTTCCACTGCGAACAACTTCCATTATACTGGTTTTTAGCGGTAAAAATCATAGCCTGCTTGCGAACGAAGGGATACACTGAAGGATATCATACAATACGGAGCGTGGTTACCGTGGCGCGGATCCTGATCGGCGAAGACAATGTTGCAAACTGCGAATTGTTAAAAAAAATCCTGAGCCCCCAGGGGCATCGGGTTTTCATCGCCCACAATGGGCGGGATGTGGTCGAGATGGCCAAGCGCCTCCAGCCGCCGCCGCAGCTGCTGTTGCTCGACATCATGATGCCCATCATGGACGGCTTCCAGACCATCGCCGAGTTGCAGCGCGATTGGCGGACCAAGTCGATCCCGGTCATGATGGTCACCTCCAGCAGCAAAACGGCCGACGTGCTGCGCTCCAAGGCGGCCGGCGTGGCCGGATATATCCTGAAGCCCTATGAGCCCAAGGTGCTGCTCGAGCGGATCGACCAGATCGTCGGCAAGGAAGCGCCGGAAAAGGCGCAACCGCTCAGCAAAACCTTCTCGGCCAGCGACCTTCTGGAGGCAGAAGAATAAGGCAAAACCGCCCTTTCCGGCGTACACTGCGAAAGGGCGGTTTTTATTGTGGTGCTATTTTCGGCAGACGGCCTTACAGGGCTTCACTGACGATAACAGACCAGTCTTTTCCTTTGTAGGCGTTGTACCCTCTCGTCCGGGCGTAGCCGAAGATCAGCAGCTTGCCCTTGTCGTCCCGCTCGATGGTAAAACCATAGGTCTCGCCGGCCATGGCTCTCTGCGCCGCCTGCAGGTGACTGAGGTCTTTTTGCAAAATCCCGGCGCGGTTGCGGGCGCCGATGACCAGGCCGGCCTTGTTGATGACAAAGATGTCGCCGGTGCTGCCGATGCGCGCCGAATCGATGATATCATAGATATAGTTCCAGTTGAATCGGGTAGAAAAGACGCCCAGCACGCTGCCGTCTTCATCGCGAACGGGGCAGGAATAGGCGACCGTGTGGCCTTTGACCGCGTCGGAGTAGTACATGTCGGTCACGTATACGTCGTTGCGGCGCATCGTTTCGGCAAACCATTCCCGGCTCGACATGTCCAGACCGACGACCGACTTGTCCACGCCGGAGGCGACGATCCGGCCGGATCGGTTGACCAGATACAGGTCGTAATAGACCTCATAGATGTCGACGATTTTTTTCATCAATGCCGTCGCGCTGGCTACATGGGCCGGCGACTCTTCGCGGAGGCAGGCTTTGATCTTGTCGAAGGTGGCCCAGGCCTGCACGTCGCAGTTGCGCTCGAAGAGGTTGCGATCGATCTTGTCGATCGTATCGTAGGCCACATCGGCGGTGCGGACGGCGATGACGTCGTTCGCCTTGCTCTGGATGTTGCCGATCAGATCGGTGCTCTCTTTCGTGGCAGCGAAGCTGCGGTCAGCCAGCTTCTTGATCTCGGCTGCGACGACGCTGAAGCCGCGGCCCGCTTCGCCTGCCCGTGCAGCCTCGATGGCGGAATTTAAGGCCAAAAGGTTCGTTTGCTTGGTGATGTGGTCGATGGTCTTTACTACTTTTCCCATCTCGTTGTTCGCTTCTTTGAGTTGATGAAGCAGTTGGGATACATCCATGGTATGGGCAGTTTCATTCGCCATCGCGGCAATCCCTCTCTTCCTTTTTCGGCGCTTATACAAAAGGTGTACTTCGATTATGCCATATCTGTCGGGATCGGAATAGGCCGATAAAAGGGCTTTTTGCAAAAGGCGTGCCTGTCGAATCAATGAAAAAACGGCGTCCTTGGCGAATAAATAACATATGGGTTGATTCTTGACACTATCCCGCCATCAAGCGGATAATCAACTTGTTGAGAAAATGAGCAAAAACTCGGCCAGAAAAATAGGAATGCGTGGGGAGAAGAGGATGGAGATCAAATCGATTAAAAAGCTGAAGCTCTACGGGTTTAACAACCTGACCAAGACGCTGAGCTTCAACATGTATGATATCTGTTACGCCAAAACACCGGAACACCGCAAGGCCTATATTGAGTATATCGACGAGGAGTACAACTCGGAGCGCCTGACCAACATCCTGATCGAGGTGGCCAACATCATCGGCGCCAATATCCTCAACATCGCCAAGCAGGATTACGATCCCCAGGGCGCCAGCGTGACCATGCTGATCTCGGAGGGCAAGGTGGAGCAGGACGTCGAAAATGGGCAGGGCAACGGGAACGCAATAGGGAGCGCAACCGACTGCGACAATGGAGACGGGAAGGCAGGTGAAGACTGCGCCCTGCTCATCCCCAATGCGGTAGCGGCCCACCTGGACAAGAGCCACATCACCGTGCACACCTACCCGGAAAGCCATCCGGACAAAGGGATCAGCACCTTCCGGGCCGACATCGACGTATCCACCTGCGGCATGATCTCGCCGTTGAAGGCGCTGAACTACCTGATCAACAGCTTCAGCTCTGATATCGTCATCGCCGACTACCGGGTGCGCGGCTTCACCCGCGATGTGAGCGGGAAAAAATATTTCATTGACCACAAGATCAACTCGATTCAGAATTACATCGCCAAGGAAACGCGGGAACTCTATCAGATGATCGATGTGAACGTCTATCAGGACAACATCTTTCACACCAAGATGTTGCTGAAGGAATTCGACCTGGACAATTATTTATTCGGAACAGCCAAGAAAGAACTGTTGCCCGGCGAGAAGAAAAAGATCAAGCAACGCTTGAAGAAAGAGATGTATGAGATCTTCTCGGGGCGGAACATTCCCAAGGTGTGAGGGAGGCGATCAAAATCATCGACTGGGAGTCCCTGAGGGCGATCGATGTGCTGGCCTCCTTGCCGGAGGGGGTTTTGCGGGAATTGGCCAATCAGGTGGGGGAACGGGTGTTGAAAAGACGCCAGCCCCTCTTGCAGGAGGGAGAGCCGGCTGACGCTGTCTACTTCCTCCATGAGGGCAAGGTGCGGCTGGCCAAGATGAACCCCGACGGCCAGGAGAAGGTGCTGTCGATCGTCGACCCCGGCGACATCTTCGGCGAGATCGTCGCTTTTGATCCGGGGCCGAGCCCCTACACGGCGGAGACGATGGAACCGGCCCGGGTGAGCCGGCTGCCCCTGAAGGAGTTCCGGCAGCTCGTCTCGGACCATCCTTCGCTGGCGGCGGCTTGCCTCCAGGTGGAGGCGCGGCGGCTCCGCCAGGCTTACCGCCATATGAAAAACCTCGCCCTCCTCGACACCCATGGGCGGGTGGCGGCGCGCCTCTTCAAGCTGGCCCATGATTACGGCGTCCCCGACAGCCGGGGAACCCGCATCGATTTCAATCTGACCCGCCAGGAACTGGCCCAGATCGTCGGCACCTCCCGGGAAACGGTCTCCCGCATCCTGGCCGAGTACGAGCGCCTGAAGATCCTGGAGGTGGAGCGCCAGCAGATCGTCATCTGCGACCTGGAGGAGTTGAAGCTGCGAGCCACCGGCGGACGCTGAAAGCAAAGGGGACAAGCATGCCCTTGTACGATCCTAAGAACACAAATTCCCGGGAAAAATGGTGGCAGGCGGGAGGAAATGGCTGTCTGTCACCGAATTGTTAAGGCAATTTTATAGGAAAGAGGGCGTTCAGATGAAAAAGGACGTGCTGGTATCGGTCCTGGGAACCCAAAGGAACGACGTTGGGGAAACAGACACCATCCATCTCGTCACGGAAGGCAGGATGTTCATCAAGCCCAACTCCTATTACATCGTCTATAACGAATCTGAGATTTCCGGGATGGAAGGGACGACGACCGCCCTGAAGGTCGAAGCGAACCGGGTGACCCTGAACCGCATGGGTCGCTCAGAACTGAAGCAGACCTTCGAGGAAGGCGTCCTCAACGAGTCGGTCTATGTCACCCCCTATGGCAGCATGCACATGGGCGTCCTCCCCTCCAAGGTGCAGGTGGACCTGGGCGACAAAGGCGGCTCCATCAATCTGGAATATGAACTGCAGTTTGATCAGCGCAAGCTGAGCGACAACTCCCTCTTGATCACCGTGAAGGAGGAACATAGATTCAGTGAACTTCGTTGAAGCTATTCGCCGCCGCATCTCGGCCGCCGTCGTCCAAGCCCTGGAAGGCGCCCGCAACGCCAAAGAGGTGAACGTTGGGCCGATCCCGCCCTTCGCCCTGGAGGTGCCTCGGGAAAAACAGCATGGCGATTTTGCCACCAACGTGGCTATGCTGATGGCCCGAGAGGCCCGCATGAACCCCCGCCAACTGGCGGAAAAGATCGTCGCCCGCATCGACCGGGGCGATTGGCTGAAAGACGTTCAAGTGGCCGGCCCGGGCTTCATCAATTTCACCTTGCACCACGCCTGGCTCTACCCCGTCCTCCCGGCGGTCCAGCAGGCGGACGAAGCTTACGGCGCTTCAAAGGTCGGCGCCGGACGGCGGGTGCAGGTGGAGTTTGTCAGCGCCAACCCGACAGGCCTCCTGCACATGGGCAACGCCCGCGGCGCCGCCCTCGGCGACACCCTGGCCAACCTGCTCCGCCTGGCCGGCTTCGATGTTCAGAAGGAGTTTTACATCAACGACGCCGGCAATCAGATCGAAAATTTCGCCAAGTCCCTAGAGGCGCGTTATCTGCAACTCCTGGGCCGCGACGTGCCCTTCCCGGAGGAAGGCTACCATGGCGAGGACATCGTCGAGACGATGCGCGGTCTTATCGCCAAAGAGGGCGACAAATACCTGGCCTTGGAGTCCTCCCTGCGCCGGGAGATGCTCGTCAAATACGCCCTGCGGGAGAAGCTGGACGCTATCCGCCGGACCCTGGAGCGCTTCGGCGTCGTCTATGATGTCTGGTTCTCCGAGCAGTCCCTCCACGACTCCGGCGCCATCCAGCAGACCCTGGAAAGATTGCGCGCTAACGGCTACATCTACGAAAACGAAGGCGCCCTCTGGTTCAAGGCGACGGCCCTCGGCGAGGAGAAGGACGAGGTGCTCGTCCGTTCCAACGGCATCCCTACCTATTTCGCCGCCGACATCGCCTACCACAAAAACAAGTTCGACCGCGGCTTTGATTGGGTGATCAACATCTGGGGCGCCGACCACCACGGCCACGTCTCGCGGATGAAAAACGCCGTCAAGGCCGTCGGCTACGACCCTAAGAAATTGGATGTCATCCTGATGCAGCTGGTGCGCCTCTACAAAGGCGGCGAGATCGTCCGCATGTCCAAGCGGACAGGGCAGTACATCACCCTCGACGAACTGATCGAGGAAGTCGGCAAGGACGCCGCCCGCTTCTTCTTCGTCATGCGCGGCGCCGACGCCCACCTCGACTTCGACCTGGACCTGGCCAAGCGCCAGTCCTCAGAAAACCCTGTCTTTTACGTCCAATACGCCCACGCCCGCATCTGCTCCATCCTGCGCACCGCTCAGGAAGCCGGCTACGCCGTGCCTCAGGGTCAACAGGTCGAGGCTGGCCTTGACCTGACCGTCCTCGACCACCCTGCCGAGCTCGCCCTGATCCGCAAGATCGCCGACCTGCCTGACGAGGTGGCCCGGGCGGCGACCCAGATGGAGCCCCACCGCATGGCCCGCTACGCCCAGGATCTGGCCGCCCTCTTCCACAGCTTCTACACCCACTGCCGCGTCCTCACCGACGAAAAGGAACTGCGCGACGCCCGCCTCCTCCTCGTCGACGACTCGCGCATCGTCCTCCGCAACGTCCTCCATTGCATGGGTTTGACAGCACCGGAGCGTATGTAGTATAGTCAAGTGTAAAATACTAGAAGGACCCCGTCGAAAGGGTCTCTCTCGCCCAGGTCAGGGTGATGAATGGTGGCTCGGTGGATAAAGGTTATCCTTCGTCCGGGAGCACGATGATAAATTGTGGCCTTGGGCGGAAAAGGATCCTTCGCCCGGAAGCCCGATGATGAATTGTGGCCTGGGGTGGGTGGACCGTGAGCGTTTTGCGCGAAGCGGCGAGTGCGAGCGAAAGCGGCGAAGCGGATTAAGGCGCCATGACTTGCAGAAAAGCCCGTAAGTTTTGGCGCCCCCGCGTAGCCGCTGCGCAGCGCTTAGCGAACGGCCCAACCCGCCCCAGCCGCTAACCCAACGCGCAAAGAGCGTCCGACGATATCGAGGGAGTGCTGCAGAGTGTCCGAACCCATCACCACCGTCAACACCGGCCGCCGGGTCTCCGAAATGGATGTGCTCTTTCAACTGCTGAAGGAGAAGGGAGAAAACACCCACTTCCGGGATCTGATCGTGCAGGCACTGGCCCGCATCGGCTATGAAGACCCGGAGGATCCCAAGTCCATCGCCGCTGTGTACACCCAGATGAACCTGGATATGCGCTTTGTCCACATCGGCAACGGCTTCTGGGGCCTGCGCAACTGGGCGCCGGCCAAATCGGCGCGGCGCATCCCGACCATCTCCTTGCTCAACAAGACTGTCGAGTATGAAGACGGCGAGAGCGGCGACGATGAGGATTATGACGACCGCGACCATGACTACGGTCGGATCCGAGATGACGACTGGGAGCGAGCTGAATAAGCTCGCTTTTTGTTGATCCTTTGACACTCTTTGGGTAGAATAGATGGAGTGTAAAACCCGAACCGGAGTGAACGGTCGAAGAGAAAGCAGGCATGGATATGCAAACGAAGTTCATTTTTGTCACCGGCGGCGTCGTGTCCTCCTTGGGCAAAGGGATCACGGCCGCTTCCCTCGGCCGCCTGCTCAAAAGCCGCGGCCTCAAAGTGGCCATCCAGAAGTTTGACCCTTACATCAACATCGACCCGGGCACCATGAGCCCCTACCAGCATGGCGAGGTCTTCGTCACTGACGACGGGGCGGAAACAGACCTGGATCTGGGCCATTATGAGCGCTTTGTCGATATCAGCCTGACCAAGGCCTCCAACGTGACCACCGGCAAGATCTACTGGTCGGTCATCACGAAAGAACGCAAAGGCGAGTTCCTCGGCGGGACCGTCCAGGTCATCCCCCACATCACCAACGAGATCAAGGAGCGGGTCCTGCGGGTGGCGCGCGAGAGCAACCCCGACGTGGTGATCACCGAGATCGGCGGCACCGTCGGCGACATCGAGTCTCTGCCCTTCCTGGAAGCGATCCGCCAGATGAAGTCGGACATCGGCAAGGAGCGTGTCGTCTACATCCATGTGACGCTGATGCCCTTCATCTCCAGCGCCGGCGAGCTGAAGACAAAACCGACGCAGCACTCCGTCAAGGAGCTGCGCAGCATCGGCATCCAACCTGATGTGATCGTCTGCCGGACGGAAAAAGCCTTCCCGAAGGAACTGGAAGAGAAGATCGCCCTCTTCTGCGACATCGAGCCGGAAGCGGTCATCCAGAACGTCGACTGCGACACCATCTACGAAGTGCCCCTTCTGCTGAAAAAAGAGGGCCTCGACGACATCATCATTGAGAAATTGAACCTGCAGTGCGGCGAGCCTGACCTGCAGGACTGGGAAGCCTTGGTCCAGAAGATCAAGAATCCTCGGCGCCAGGTCACCATCGGCCTCGTCGGCAAATATGTCGCCCTGCCCGACGCCTACATGAGCGTCGCTGAATCGCTGCGCCACGCCGGGCTCTTTCACGACGCCGCCGTCAAGATCAAGTGGATCTACTCGGCCGATCTGGAAGGCGCCGATCCGGATGAATTCCTCTCCGACGTAGACGGCATCCTCGTTCCCGGCGGCTTCGGCGACCGGGGCATCGAGGGCAAGATCACAGCCCTTCGCTACGCCCGGGAAAAGGGCATCCCCCTGCTGGGCATCTGCTTAGGGATGCAACTGGCCGTCGTCGAGTTCAGCCGTAACGTGTTGGGCTGGCAGGACGCCCACTCCAGTGAGTTCGCTGAAGCGACGGAGCACCCCGTCATCGACCTCCTGCCGGAGCAGAAGGACGTGGAGGAGAAAGGCGGCACCATGCGCCTGGGCATCTGGGCCTGCCGTCTGAACCGCAACACCAAGGCCTGGAATGCCTATCAGGAAGAGGTCATCTACGAGCGGCACCGCCACCGCTACGAATTCAACAACAACTTCCGGGCCGCCCTGGAAAAAGCCGGCCTGATCATCTCCGGCACCTCACCTGACGGCCGGCTCGTGGAAATCGTCGAGCTGGCCGATCACCCCTGGTTCGTCGCCTCCCAGTTCCACCCCGAATTCAAATCCCGGCCCAACCGGCCGCACCCCCTCTTCCGGGACTTTGTCAGCGCCGCCTTGGACAAGCATGAACAGCATCTGTAAAGACGCATCAAGACGGAAAACATGAGCAGCATCTGCAAAGACGCATCAAGACGGAAAACATGAGCAGCATCTGCAAAGACGCATCAAGACGGAAAACATGAGCAGCATCTGCAAAGACGCATTAAAACGGAAAACATGAGCAGTATCTGCAAAGATGCATTAAAACGGAAAACAGGAGCAGCATCTGCAAAGATGTATCAAGACGGAAAAAGACGGAGGCCTTTTCGCAGTCCTTTTTGAGGGTTCGGAAAGGTCTCCTCGGTTATGAGCGGGAAATAGCTTGCCAGATAGAAAGGGGATTTTCCAACTTGAACGTTCGCGAACTGGCTATCCAGGACAAGGAGCGTTTCAACCGGTTCATGGCGGAGCATCCGAAGGGCCATGTACTCCAGTCCTGGGAGTGGGGCGATGTGAAGTCCCGCACCGGCTGGCAACCGCACCGGCTGATGGTGGAGGAAGCGGGGACGCCACTGGCGGCCGTCTCCATCCTCAAGCGGCGCATCCCGGTCGTGGGCAAGCATATCTTCTACGCGCCTCGGGGACCGGTCATCGATCCGGCGCGCCCCGACGCAGCCGATCGGCTGCTGGAAGGGATCGAGGCGTTGGCCCGGCGGGAGAAGGCCCTTTTTCTGAAGATCGATCCCGATGTCATCGACCCGGCGCCGGACTGGACCGAATACCTCTGCTCGCGCGGCTTTCGCCGCGTCGACAAGGGCGAAGGTTTTGAAGGCGTCCAACCGCGCTTTGTCTTCCGGCTCGACATATCTGACGACTTAGACCAGATCTTCGCCCGTTTTCATCAGAAAACGCGCTACAACATACGTCTGGCTGAGAAGAAGGGCGTCGTCATCGACGAGGACTGCGGCAAGGAGGAACTTCCCCTTTTTTACAAGGTCCTGAAGGAGACGAGCGAGCGGGACAACTTCCTCGTGCGGAGTTACGCTTACTTTGAGGACATGTGGGACAACCTGGTTCCTGCGGGGATGGCCAAGCTCTTCATCGCCCGCTATCAGGGGGAGGCCATCGCCGGAACGCTGGCCTTCATCCTGGGGAAGAAGGCCTGGTATATCTACGGCGCCTCTTCGAACCGCCACCGCAACGTCATGCCCAACTACCTGCTGCAGTGGAAGATGATCTGTTGGGCCAAGGCCGAGGGCTGCACCCTCTACGATTTCCGCGGCGTGCCCGGTCAGGTCGGCGAAGACCATCCGCTCTACGGCCTCGTCCGCTTCAAGCGCGGTTTCAACGGCGACTATGTAGGCTTTATCGGCGAATATGATCGGGTATACCAGCCTTTTTTCTACCACCTCTGGAACGTGGCCGAGCCCATGTACCAAAACCTTGTCCGCAAGGCCCTCTCCCGCCGGAAGGGATCGTAAAGCCAAGGAGGCCAAAGACTGATGAACGGAATTCGCCCGCAGGGCGCAGACGCCGAAGACAGGAGAGGGGATGAAGCTGCCCGGGGGTTGGGTTGCTGGGTCGAGGTCGACATGGACGCCCTGGCCCACAACGCGCGATCGATCCGGCAGTATCTCGGCGATGAAAAGATCCTCTACGGTGTCGTCAAGGCCAACGCCTACGGCTGCGGCATCGTCGAGTGCGCCCGCTGCCTCGTCGAAAACGGCGTCGACCGGCTGGCTGTCACCCATGTGAGCGAAGGCGTCCAACTGCGCCGGAGCGGCATCGATGCGCCCATCCTGGTGATGGCTCCCTTTATGGCGGAAGAAACGGGCGATCTGGTTCGTTTCGGTTTGACGGCCAGCGTGAGCGACGTCGATAGAGCCGTGCAGATCGCCCAGGAAGCCCGGCGTCAGGGCCGGCGGGGGCTGCCGGTCCACATTAAGGTAGAGACCGGCCTGGGGCGGACGGGCGTTGTTGCCGCCGCTGCGCCGCTGCTGGTGGCGGCCATTGTCGGCCAGGACGAGTTGTACCTGGAGGGGGCATTTACCCACCTGGCCACGGCGGCGACGGGCGATGTCCGCCAGGTTCACCGCCAGGTCGCCCGCTTTCTGGAGACGGTGGCCGCCATGGAGGCCTGCGCCGGATTTTCGATCCCGGTCAAGCATGTGGCCAACTCGGCGGCGGCCCTGGCCTTCCCGCAGTACCACTTTGACGGTGTGCGCATCGGCACGCTGCTCTACGGACAGCCGGCGGGACCGGTGGCTGCCGGTCTGGCCTTGCGCGACGTCTGGCGTCTGAAAGCGCGCGTGGCCCATGTGGCCACCCTGCCGCCGGGGCACGGCGTCGGTTACGGGCGCGCCTATGTCACCCGGCGAGAGACGCGGGTGGCGGTGCTGCCTGTCGGTTATGTCGACGGCTACCAACTGGAACCGGTCAGCGTGCCGGTAAGCCTCTGGGACCTGGCGAAGGTGCTGGTGAAGACATCGGCTGCCTACTTCGGCCTCGGTCCGACGGCTCGGTCGGTCCGCATCGGCGAACGGCGCGCGCCGGTGCTCGGCAAAGTAGCCATGCAGATGACGATGATCGATGTGACCGACATCCCTGATGTGCAGCTCGGGACGGTCGTCCAGCTTCCGGCTCGGCGCACGGTGGTAGCTCTGAATGTGCCCCGCGTCCATGTGAGCGCCGAGTCGACAATGCGGCAAAGACTTGGCAGCGGACGCAGGGAAGAGGCCGCCCGATTGGAATAAAACCGGCCGTCTCCCCTCGGGGCGAACGGTCAGACGAAGGACGAGTCTAGCCGGAGGAGGCTGGTTGTTTTGGCAAAAAGGAAACAGTGGGTGGTAGGCGCGGTCCTGGCGGTGGTGGCTCTTTCGGTGTTGCTCATCCTCTTCCGGCCGGGCGCGCACCGCGCCGACGGCCCTTCGGCGGGCAACACCGTCGCCGTGGTGCGGCTCGAAGGGATGATCGCCGACGCCGGGGCTGGCGCCGGCGCCGGATTGCTCGGCGGAGAATCCGGTTCGGGCCAGGTGCTCGAGGCGCTGCGCCGGCTTCAGCAGGACAAGCAGATCAAAGCGGTGGTGCTGCGGATCAACTCGCCCGGGGGAACGTCAGCGGCTTCTCAGGAGATCGGACGCGAGGTGGATCGCCTCCGCGAGAGCGGTAAGGTGGTGGTCGCCTCCATGGGCGATGTGGCGGCCTCCGGCGGGTACTGGGTGGCGGCGCGGGCCGATAAGATCGTCGCCAACGCGGCCACCACGACAGGCTCCATCGGGGTGATCCTCGACCTGGCTAACCTGACGGAGCTCTACCAGAAGATCGGCTACCGGCCCAACGTGATCAAGAGCGGACCCTACAAAGACATCGCCTCTTCCGCGCGGGAGATGACGCCGGAAGAGCGGGCGATCCTGCAGGGCATGGTCGATGACATTTACCAGCAGTTCATCGACGTCGTGGCCGAAGGCCGCCATATGCCCCATGAGCAGGTGCGCGCCCTTGCCGACGGGCGGGTCTTTACGGGACGGCAGGCCAAGGAATTAGGGCTGGTAGATGAACTGGGCAACTTCTACGATGCTGTGGCGCTGGCGGGGACGATGGCAGGGATAAGGGGCGAACCGGAGATCCGCGAGTACGGCAGGGGCTCCGCCCTTGACCGCCTCTTATCCGGCATGACCAGCACGGGTCTTTTCGGGCAAACCCTTTCTCCCGTGCGCCTCCTTGACCTGTTGCAACCAAAAAATCCCTTGCCCTGATCGCTTTGACGAGGAAGGACGAAGCGGAGGGCTTGAAGCGGCTCTAAGGATGAGGCAGATGGCTTAAAGCGGCTCTAAGGATGAGGCAGATGGCTGAAGTGGTTTTAAGGATGAGGCAGATGGCTTGAAGCGGCTTTAAGGATGAGGCAGATGGCTTAAAGCGGCTTTAAGATGAAGCGGAGGGCGTGAAACGGTTTTAACAAAATATCTGATTATCCCCTTAAGGAATGTCGGAGGCCATGAAGAAAGGAACGGTCGGTTATGGAGAAGGAGAGAGCGGAAGAACGGGCAGGGAAAGTGAACCTTCCAATCCCTTCAAGCGAGATGGCGTCAAGTGAGTCGAGGGCGATAGCACCGAGTCTGTCGGGCGCCGTCGAGCCCGGCGCGCCGACAGGGGGACCGATCTGCCCGATGGTGACAGAGCACCAAGGAGAGGCGCCTCCCCTGCGGCGCCCTGAGGAAAAGGCCGGTGGGGAACAGAGGCCGCATGCCGATGGGGAACAGAGGGCGCATGCTGGTGAAGACGAAAGGCCTGGCCGTTGGAACTGTTGGGATTACCTCTATCATGTGCTGGTCAAGCCGAAACAGGCTTTCGCCGTCGCCGCGCGGGAGAAACCGCTCGGCTTGGCGCTGTCCGTTGTCCTGGTCGCATCTGTCGTCAACCTGCTCATCGATCTGAGCCTGGGGGGCGCAGGCGGCCCGGACAGTCCTTTTCCGCCGGAACTGGCAGGGCCGCTCTTAGAAGGGCTCAAGGCCCGCATACGCCTCTTTGGCGTCCTTTTCGGCCTCTTCACCTGGTTATTTATGACCGGCTTCTTCAATCTCATCGGTGAACTGCTCGGCGGCGTAGGCAACGGCAAGGGCCTGTTGGCCTCCCTCGGGCTGACCTATTGGCCCATGCTCCTCTACGCCCCCCTCGGTCTGATCGGGACGTACGCCCCCGGCGGACAAGCGGTGCAGGGACTCGGCGCCTTTGCGGTGACCTTGTGGATCTTCATCCTGCAGGCGCTGGCGATCAAAGCGGCCTTGCGGCTCTCCACCGGACGGGCCGTGTTCGTCCTCCTCCTGCCCCTGTTGCTGCTCATGCTTGCCCTGTTCCTGTTTATCCTGATCGCGCTGTCCCTGCTCCCGTCGCTCGGAACGCTCCCCCTATCATCTCGGTGAGACAGACTGGCCGACAGAGCCTGCAAGGTGATGAAAATCTGCGATAAAAGTCCTGCCTGCCCCTTGCAGAGGCAGGATTTTCTTTTCTTGTAACGAAATATCAACGCAAGATGCAACGATAGTCTGCCTGGGCGGCCTGCGGTGCGGCCTGCGGTGCGGCCTGCGGTGCGGCCTGCGGTGCGGCCTGCGGTGCGGCCTGCGGTGCGGCCTGCGGTGCGGCCTGCGGTGCGGCCTGCGGCCTGCGGGGTAGCCGCCCGGCCTTTTCGTTCACAATGACGCTCGGTGTTTGCGGGAGAGGTGGAACGTCCTATGGGCGATTCCCGATGGGTATTGGTTGTCGATGACCAAAAAGGTGTCCGCCGCCTGTTGTACGAGGCCTTCCACCTGGTGGGCGTCCCTGTTGAGGTGGCGGCCAGCGGGGCAGAGGCCCTTGAAAAGCTGGGGAGGCGGGAGTATTCCCTGATGCTGCTCGACGTCAGGATGCCGGCCATGACCGGTCTGGAGGCGCTGGCGGAAGCGCGCCGGCGAGGCCACCGGTTGCCGGTCATCTTGATGTCCGCTTATGAGGATCTTTCCCTGATCAAGGAGGCCGGCGCCCTCGACATCTTGGACCATTTGATCAAGCCCTTCGATGTGATGGAACTGACGCAAAAGATCACCCGGTGGCGCGCATCTCCCTTCGAATATCGGAGTTGACAAAAAAGGATTTTGCCCTGTTACGTTGAATACTGGGGGTAGAAAGGAGGGTTCGCCACATGATCCTGTCCACCATGACAGTCGTGGCTCTTCGTTGTCCCGCCTGTGGCCGCATGGACTTTCACGCCCTGTCCTTGTTTGCCTTTGCGGGAAGAAAAGTGCATAAGTTGCATTGTTCCTGTGGAGCCGGGCTGATGACGGTGGGGAGCAAGGACCGCAGGCGGTTCTGGCTGCAGGCGCATTGCATCATGTGCGAAACCCAACACCTCCACTGGTTCCCCCGGGAGCAGCTCTGGTCTTCGCAACTGACTGAACTCCGCTGCGCCGAGACGTTGGTCGAGATCGGCTTCATCGGCCCCCGCGAGAAGGTCAAAACGGCCATCCTGAACCAGGACAAATCCCTGCAGGAGATGGCAGAGAACCTGGGGCTGACCGATTTTTTTGAAAATCCTGAGGTGATGTACGCCGTTCTCGAACGGCTGCACAAGCTGGCCGAGGAGGGCGCTCTCTCCTGTTCCTGCGGCAGTTTTCAGATCAATGTGGAGGTGTACCCGGAGCGGGTGGAGCTCCGCTGTGAGGCTTGCGATAACACCTACGTCTGCTACGCCGAATCGGACAAGGACCTGCAGGCCATGAAGCGCTGCGCCGAGTTGCAGATCCAAGGCGCCGCCCCGGGGCACCGGGAGAGCAGTCGAGGCCGCCGGCGGCGGAAGAAATCACCGTAATCATCATCGTCATCGATATTGTGACAGGCACCGCGGACTCTACTCCAGTTGTTCCGCGGTTTTTCCTGTTCAGCCGCCTGATGGGCATACTAGCGGGAAGGGAATACCGCCTCATTTGGCGAAGGGATTCCAAGGATAACGATGTAGGAGGAGATGTCTCGATGCCATTGGTTCCAGTCTCCCAACTTCTTGCCGCCGCCGAAGAAGGCAAGTACGCCGTCGGCGCCTTTAACTGCAACAACATGGAAATCGTCCAGGCCATCGTTGCCGCGGCAGAAGCGGAGCGAGCCCCTGTCATCATCCAGGCTTCCCAGGGGGCGATCAAGTATGCCGGACTGGAATATATCGTCGCCCTAGCCCGCTTGGCCGGCGAAACTGCCTCTGTCCCCGTGGCCCTGCACCTGGACCACGGCACCAGTTTCGCCCAGTGCATCCAGTGCATCCGCAGCGGCTTTACCTCCGTCATGATCGACGGCTCCAAGTACCCCCTGGAGGAGAACATCGCCCTGACCAACCGCGTCCTGGAAGTGGCCCGCGCCGTCGGCGTCTCCGTCGAGGCCGAACTGGGCAAGATCGGCGGGACCGAGGATGACATCCACGTCGATGAGCGTGACGCCTTCTTCACCGATCCGGCCGAGGCGAAGCAGTTCGTCGATGCCACGAAGGTGGACGCCCTGGCTGTGGCCATCGGCACCGCCCACGGCCAGTACAAAGGACGCCCGGAACTTGACTTCGATCGTCTTGCCAAGATCCGCCAGTTGGTCAACATCCCCATCGTCCTCCATGGCTCCTCCGGCGTTCCGGAGGAAGATATTCAAAAGGCCATCACCCTCGGGGTCCGCAAGGTGAACATCGACACCAACCTGCGGGAAGCCTTTGTCGACGGCGTCAAAGAGGCGATCGAGAAGAACCCGCGGGAGATCGACCCCCGCAAGATCCTCGGTCCCGCCAAGCTGAAGATGAGTGAGGTTATTCGGGAAAAGATCCGTATCTTTGGTTCCAACGGCAAAGCCTAGGAGGGGATAGGATGCGCTTTTTTCTGGACAGCGCCAACATCGACGAGATCCGGGAAGCCAACCGGCTTGGGGTGATCAGCGGTGTCACGACCAACCCTTCGCTGATCGCCAAAGAGGGGCGCAACTTCCGCGAGGTGGTGCAGGAGATCGCCGCCATCGTCGACGGACCGATTTCCGCCGAGGTGATCAGCACCGACGCGGAGGGAATGATCGCTGAGGCAAGGGAACTGGCGAAGATCCATCCGAACATCGTCATCAAGATCCCCCTTTGTGCCGCCGGCTTGTCGGCGACGGCGCGGCTGGCCCAGGAAGGCATCCGCACCAATGTGACCCTCATCTTCTCGGCCAACCAGGGCCTTTTGGCGGCCAACGCCGGCGCCACCTATGTGAGCCCCTTTGTGGGCCGCCTCGATGACATCGGCCACGACGGCATGGATGTGCTCCGCGAGCTGGTGGAGATCTTCGACATCCACGGCATCGCCACGGAGATCATCGCCGCCAGCATCCGCCACCCCGTCCATGTGAGCGCGGCGGCCCGCGCCGGCGCTCCCATCGCGACGGTGCCTTTCAAAGTCCTCATGCAGCTGGTGAAGCATCCCCTGACAGACCTGGGGATTGAGCGCTTCTTGAAAGACTGGGAATCGGTCAAAGACAAGTAGCCTGTTTACAAGGGATCTTCAAGGCGATTACAAGGGATCTTCAAGGCGAAACGAAGCTGCGGAGCACTGTTGCAGAGCGGGCCGGCGCGAGAGGCTGGCCCCTTTTTATCCCGAATCGGCTCCGCCGGTCGGCCAAGCCGGCACAAGCTTTGCTCCACAGAGAATCCGGCACAATCTTTGCTCTACAGACGGAACGTCTATCTCTTCTGACTCAGCTTGAAGGGGGGCTGCTCCGAATGCGTCTTTGATGAATGATGACGCTCCTTCGGAACTGCTTTTTCCCGATGGGACAGGGGAGGCGCGGCGCAGCGCCAGCATCGCCCGCTTCTGGGGAAACCGGCGAGGGGATGAGAAAAAGGGCGGCGTCGCGCAGAAGGGAAGGAGAAACAGGATGTACAGGGAACTGGCTCTTGAGTTCGCTCGCGTCACCGAGGCCGCCGCGTTGGCGTCGGCTCGCTGGATGGGGCGAGGCGACAAGCATGCCGCCGATGACGCGGCCACCGAAGCGATGCGCGCCATGTTCGACACAGTCAGCATCGACGGGGTTGTCGTGATCGGTGAAGGGGAGATGGATGAGGCGCCGATGCTGTACATCGGCGAGAAGGTGGGCGCCGGTGGCGATGCCGAGTTGGATATCGCCGTCGATCCCCTTGAAGGCACCAACATCGTCGCCAAAGGCTTGAACGGTGCCATCTCCGTCCTGGCGGCGGCTCATCGGGGATGCCTGTTGCATGCCCCGGACATGTATATGGATAAAATTGCCGTGGGACCTGCCGCCGTAGGCCGCATCCACCTCGATGCGCCGGTAGAGGATAACCTCAAGAACGTGGCAGACGCCCTCGGCAAAAAGATCGATGAACTGAGCGTGGTCATCCTTGACCGCCCCCGCCATAGCGAGCTCATCAGCCGCTGTCGGAAAGCGGGCGCCCGGATTCAACTGATCCCGGACGGCGATGTGGCGCCAGCTGTGGCCACGGCTTTCCCTGATTCGGGCATCGATATCATGATGGGTATCGGCGGCGCCCCGGAAGGGGTGATCGCTGCCGCCGCCATCCGTTGCCTCGGCGGCGAGATGCAGGGACGACTTTGCCCGGAGACGGCGGAGGAAGAGGCCCGTTGCGTCTCTATGGGTCTTGAGGATCCCCGCAAGATCCTCCTGCTTGAAGACATGGTCCGCGGCGACGGCGTGATTTTCGCTGCCACCGGGATCACTGACGGTAGTTTGCTCAAAGGTGTCAAGTACACCGCCCAGGGCGCGGTGACCCATACGGTCGTCATCCGCGGTCGCACAGGCACCGTCCGCTTCATCAATGCGCTGCATAGGCTGGATCGGAAGCCCCATTTCGGACGGGGTCGCAACGAAGCGCAGGGATAAGCTCCGGCTTTCCGAACGGCCGGGGACATTCCGAACGGCCGGGGATGTTCCGAGCGGCCGGGGATACCCCGAATCGCTGAGGACAGCCGCTGTAAAGAAGGGCGGCAGAAATGGCGCAGGCGCGGTTGTTCGGCCCGTTCCCGGTTGCTTCGTTTTTTGAAAGTGGGAGGGATGATGTTTTGACAGCATGGATACGGTGCAAACGATTTCTCCGCTTTCATTATCTGCGGCTGCTGCGGCTCAAGGATCAGCCGGAACCGCTGGCCCGCGGCGTCGCCCTCGGTTTTGCCTCCGGGTTTGGTCCCTTTTTCGGACTGGGCCTGGTCGCGGCCTGGATGGCGGCGGCGCTGTTGCGCGGGAACCGGATGGCGGCGGTGATCACGGCGGTGCTCTTTAAGTGGGCGATCCCCTTGTTTATCACCGCCAACCTGGCCGTGGGATCCTGGGTGTGGGGCCGGCCGCTGCAGGAGGCCGCCGGAGGGAGCCTCTGGGAACTGCGCTTCTGGAAAGAGGTGGGCCTTTGCTTTATCACCGGCAGCGCCATCAACGGGGTCACCGCTTATGTCGTCGCCTATTTCCCTGTCCTGTACTGGGCGAACCGGCGACGGCTTGCCAAGCGGGCGCTCCAGGCAAACCTCGAACAGCCGGCGCGGTTTTCGGTTAGACGGTGACGGAATTGGCGGCATCCCGGGCGATGCCGGTTGGTAGCCTCGAACAGCCGGCGCGGTTTTCGGTTAGACGGTGACGGAATTGGCGGCATCCCGGACGATGCCGGTTGGTAGCCTCGAACAGCCGGCGCGGTTTTCGGTTAGACGGTGACGGAATTGGCGGCATCCCGGGCGATGCCGGTTGGTAGCCTCGAATAGCCGGCGCGGTTTTCGGTTAGACTACCCGATGGACCGTAAAGGATTCTGAGGTGATACTTTTTTATGACCCCGATGCAAAGAGACGGCAGGCACCCCGGGGGGGTCTACCGTCTCTTGCTTTTCACGCTGCTCTTTTGTCTGCTCCCGCTCCCCGGCGCCGGCTTTGCCGCCGAAGGCGACCTTTGGCGCTTGTTAAAAGGCGACTTGGTGTATGAGGCGAAGACGGCACCGGGACCGACGGCTGCCGAAGGGCTGTCCGTTCGCCCTGCCGAAGGCGCCGCCGAGCGATGGACCTTGCACCGCGTCGCTCCGGGAGAGACGCTCTACGGCATTGCGCGCATCTACGGCTTCTCCGTCGCCCAATTGCAGGAAATGAACGGGCTGAAGACCGGCCTGTTGCAGCCGGGGCAGCCGCTGCGCCTGCCCCTGTCGGGCGATCCCGCCTTCTGTGAGGGGCGCCGCGATACTGATGGCGGCAACCCGTCCAGGGGGGCTATCCTGTCCTCCCTCGTGACGCCGCTGGAGGGGACCGTCACATCCCCCTATGGTCCCCGGAGGGGCGTCTTCCATCACGGGATCGATATCGCCGCCGACAAGGGCGAGACGATCCGGGCCGCCCAACGGGGTCGCGTCGTCTTCGCCGGGTGGAAGGCTGTCTACGGTCAGACGGTGATCATCGAACACCCCTTCGGGGTGGCGACCCTGTATGCCCACAGCAGCAAGATCCTGGTGAACGAAGGGGAGCGCGTGGAACGAGGGCGGCCGATCGCGCAAGTAGGCGCAACCGGTGTGGCCACAGGGCCCCATCTGCACTTTGAGGTCCGCCTGGACAGCCGAGCCGTCAACCCGGCGGCGTATCTGCGCGGCGCTTCTGCCGACCTGTAAAAGGGGGCCGAAAAGCCTGACATGGCAGGGATCATTTTTCTTGCGCCATTCTTTGGGCTATGGTATAATCTCCTTTGTTACTGAGAGCCATAGTCTGACCGGTTCCGCGTTCCGGTCTTGGGGAAAGAGGTGAGCCCTGTGAAAGAAGGCATCCATCCGCAAGTGCACCGGGCGAAAGTGCATTGCGCCTGCGGCGAGTCTTTTGAAACGACATCGACCCGCAAAGAGATCAAAGTGGACGTTTGCTCCAAATGCCATCCTTTTTTCACCGGCAAAAGCCGTACAGTTGAAGTCGGCGGCCGGGTGGATCGGTTTAAGAAAAAGTACGGTCTATAAACTGCCTAGCAGAGCCTGCCTAAGCTCTGCTCTTTTTCTATCGGGGGAGAAGTGGATGGGGAATTTTCAATATGGCGGCCAGGCCGTCATTGAAGGGGTCATGATGCGTGGTCCCGATGAGATGGCCATCGCAGTCCGCTGTCCCAATGGGGAGATCGTCACTGAGAAGCGGCCGGTGGCATCGTGGATGAATGGTGCCCTCATGAGAACCCCGATCCTTCGCGGAACAGGGGCGCTGTTGGACGCGCTGATCCTGGGGATCAAGGCCCTCTCCTTTTCGGCCGGCAAGGCGACAGAAGAGGAGGAAGAGGAGCTTACCCCTTGGGAGATCACGGCCACCGTCGCCGTGTCCATGGTCCTTGGCGCCGGCCTGTTCATCTTTTTGCCGACGGCGGCGGCTCACTTGACCCGTCAGATGGTTCCTAACCTCTTTTTCCAAAACGTGATCGAAGGTTTTGTCCGGATCGCCATTTTTTTCGGTTACATCGCCGCGATTTCGCGTATGCCCGACATTCAGCGGGTCTTTCAATACCACGGCGCCGAGCACAAGGTGATCCACGCCTATGAGGCGGGGGAAGAGCTGACGGTCGCTAATGCCCAGCGTCAGACGACCTTGCATCCGCGCTGCGGAACCAGTTTCCTGCTCTTCGTCATGGTCATTAAAATCTTTGCCTTTTCCCTGCTGCCTGATGCTACGCTCTTTTGGAAGGTGATCTACCGGCTGGGACTTGTTCCTTTTGTCGCCGGTATCAGCTACGAGATCATCAAGCTCTCCGGGCGTTATCGCCGCTTCTGGCTGATGCGCCTCTTCATCCAGCCCGGCCTCTGGCTGCAGCGGATGACGACGCGGGAGCCCGACGACCAGCAGGTCGAGGTGGCCATCCGGGCGCTTCAGGCTGTCCTTCCCCAGGCGGCTCCATCTTTGGATGTGACTGTCAAGGAAGGGTGTTTCCAGCGCCGGAAAGGAGCTGCAGAAGAGGAGCCCGCAGCGGCCTGCACGGCAGCGGGCGGGGCCGGTTGACAATAAGAAATGCGACAGGTGAACACCGATGATTGATAAATTGGAAATTATCGAACAAAAGTACGACGAGTTGACCCAGTTGCTCAGCGACCCGGAGATCATCCAGGACCAGACGCGCTGGCAGCGCCATGCCAAGCAACAGGCCGGGATGACGGAGATCGTCGACACCTTTCGGGCGTACAAGGGCGTCCTGCAAGGGATCGACGACGCCCGGGCGATGCTCGCTGAGTCCGATCCGGAATTGCAGGAGATGGCCTCGCTGGAACTGGACGAACTCTTAGCCCGCAAGGAGGAACTGGAACAACGGTTGAAGGTCCTGCTGCTGCCGAAGGACCCCAATGATGATAAGAACGTCATCATCGAGATCCGCGCCGGCACCGGCGGCGAGGAAGCGGCGCTGTTCGCCGGCGACCTCTATCGCATGTACAGCCGCTTTGCTGACCGGCAGGGTTGGCGGACGGAGCTGCTCTCGGCTAACTACACCGACATCGGCGGTTTCAAAGAAGTGATCGTCCTCATCGAAGGCCAGGGCGCTTTTTCCAAGCTGAAGTTCGAATCGGGCGTCCATCGCGTGCAGCGGGTGCCGGCGACGGAGTCAAGCGGCCGCATCCACACCTCGGCGGCTACGGTGGCCGTGCTGCCTGAGGCGGAGGAAGTGGAGATCGAGGTCAACCCGAACGAGTTGCGCATCGATGTCTTCTGCTCGTCGGGCGCCGGCGGCCAGCACGTCAACAAGACCGAGTCGGCTGTGCGGATCACCCACCTGCCCACGGGCATTGTTGTCTCCTGCCAGGATGAGAAGTCACAGCTCAAAAACCGCGAGAAGGCGATGCGGGTGCTGCGGGCGCGCCTGCTGGAGAAGGCCCGGGAGGAGCAGCACGGCGAAATGGCCAGCGCGCGCAAGTCCATGGTCGGCTCAGGCGACCGCTCCGAGCGGATCCGCACCTACAACTTTCCCCAGGGGCGTGTGACCGATCACCGCATCGGTCTGACGCTGCACCGGCTGGAAACGATCCTCGACGGTGATCTGGACGAGCTGCTGGACGCCTTGATCACGACCGATCAGGCGGAAAAGCTGAAGACGATGGAGTAAAGAGAGATGGATCGATGGGAATGGAAGCCGGCGACTGTTGGGGAAGCTCTGCAGGCGGCGGTTTCTTTTTTTACGCAAAGCGAGATCCCATCGCCCCGTCTGGAGGCGGAGGTGTTGCTCGCTTATGGACTCGGCGTCAGCCGGGCAGGGTTGCTCGCGATGCTGCGAGATCAGCTCACGGACGCTCAACAGGCACGGCTCGGTGAACTGATCCAAAGACGGTTGACCGGATGTCCCCTCCAATACATCACCGGGCGGCAGGAGTTTTGGGGCCTCGATTTTGCGGTCACACCGGCGGTGCTCATTCCCCGGCCGGAAACGGAGTTGCTCGTCGAGACGGCGCTGGCCCTGCTGGGACGGCAGGACAGGACGGCGTGGATCGCTGATGTAGGCGTCGGGTCGGGCGCTATCGCTGTGGCGATGGCCCGGGAGCGCCCTCGGTTGCAGGTGCTGGCGACAGACCTTTCGGAGGCGGCTCTGGCTGTGGCCCGTCAAAATGCCAAACGGCACGGCGTGGCCGGGCAGATCCGCTTTGCCCGGGGCGATCTGCTGGATCCGGCCATCGATGCCGCCATCCGCCTGAAGGCAGTCCTCTCCAATCCCCCCTATATTCCGTCGGGGCACATTCCGTCGCTGCAGCGGGAGGTGGCCGGCTTTGAACCGAAGCTGGCCCTGGACGGCGGGGAAGACGGTCTGGACCTCTATCGCCGTCTCGCCTTTAAGGCCGGTCTCGTCCTGGAGCCGGGCGGGTTTGTCGCGCTGGAGATCGGTTACAATCAGGGAGAGGCCGTGAGCAGTCTCTTCGCGGCGCAGGGCTTTAGAGACATCGGGCTCATTCGTGACGGGCAAGGCCATGACCGGGTGGTGACTGCTGTCTGGCCGGGAGGAAAGGAGCGCTGAAATCCTCTCGGTCGTCAAAGGGATAGGGGCGAAGGGGGCGGGCCTCTTTTCTGCAATAGGGATGCGGCGTTGATGAAGTCACTGGGTGAGCGCGATGGCGCTTTGGAGGGGGACGTTGAGCGATGGCACGGGATTTTAAGGATACAAAGATCTGGCGCGTCGACCCGCGCCAAGTGTCTGCGGAAGGGCTGCGCGAAGCCGCCGCCTGCCTGCAAGCCGGCGGCCTCGTCGCTTTTCCGACGGAGACGGTCTACGGTCTGGGCGCCGACGCGCTACAGGCTGAGGCGGTGGCGGCGATCTTCACCGCCAAAGGGCGTCCGTCCGACAATCCGCTGATCGTCCATATCGCCGATAGGGACGATGTGGCGAGGCTCACCGTCGGCTTCCCTGCGTTGGCGCGGCGTCTCGCCGAACGCTTTTGGCCGGGTCCGCTCACCCTGGTGCTGCCCGCGTCGCCGCAGATTCCCGCTGTGGTGACGGCCGGGCTGGCGACGGTGGCAGTCCGCATGCCTTCCCATCCTGTCGCCCGGGCGCTGATCGGCGAGGCAGGGACGCCTGTCGCCGCCCCGTCGGCCAATCGTTCCGGCAGGCCGAGTCCGACGACGGCCGCCCATGTATGGGAGGATCTGGGGGGGCGCATCGATGGTATCGTCGACGGGGGGGACTGCGACCTCGGGTTGGAGTCGACCGTCGTCGACGCCACGGGCGATGTGGCGGTGATCCTGCGGCCCGGCGGTGTGACGCGGGAGATGATCGAAGCGCTGGGGCTGCCTGTGCGGACGGCCTTCGCGGCGGAGCGCCTCGGCGAAGGCACCGGCGCTGTCGCCGGCACTGACGCTGTCGCCGGCACTGACGCTGTCGCCGGTACTGACGCTGTCGCCGGCACCGACGCTGTCGCCGGTACGAATGAGGCAGCTGAGGCGTTTTGCTGTGACGGGGATGTTGAGCCCGGCGGCGGAGCGGGGGACTTTGTGCCGCCTTCTCCGGGTATGAAGTATGTCCATTATGCGCCCAGGGCGCCCCTCTACCTGCTCGACGGGGGCTGGGAAGGGCAGGTGGAGGCGCTGCGCCGGCTGCTCTCTCCTTCTGCGGAACGAGGCGATGACGCCGGTCCGACAGGATTGTTGATCTCTGAAGATACCTACCGCAGGATCGAGCCGATGCTTCAGCAGTGTGGCGATGCCGGTCATGGAGAGAAATGGGTGGTTCGTCTGACCGGTTCTCGGGAAGACTTAGCGACGGTGGCTCGGCGCCTCTTTGGGGCGATCCGCGCCTTCGATCAGACGACTGTAGCTCGGATTGTCGCCGAAACTTATCCGCATCGGGGCATCGGCTCGGCGTTGATGAACCGCCTGGAGAAAGCAGCCGGAGGGCGCCGCTGGCCGGGATGAAGGCCTTCTTCTCGTCCCCCTTTCCAAGGCATATAACATAGCATGGCTTGGCGTTCCATGGTTCCGGGCGAATTCCGGCGAAGTGGAGGTTGGGGAATGACCTATTGGACCTTGGGTGTGCTTGCGGTGGGGTTGGGCGCTGATGCCTTTTCCATGGCCCTCGGCATCGGCATGGAAGGGGTGCGCCGCCGCGACGCCTTCATGCTCGGGCTTGTCGTCGCGCTCTTTCACATCTTCATGCCCTGGTTCGGCATCTTGGCCGGGAGCGCCCTCGGCTTGGTCGTGGGCCGTCTGGCCAGTTTCATCGGCGCAGCGGTGCTCTTTTTTTTGGGCGGACGGATGATCTATCATGCCTGGAAGGAGAAGCGGGAAGGGCCTGCCTTTCCCGTGAGCGTCCCCCGGCGTCGGGGCAACGGTTCAGGTGGCGGCGCCATCGTCGGCGCCGGTGCCATCGTCGGCGGGCGTCTTTTCGCGCCGACGCGCTGGGAACTGGTTGTCATCGGGGCGGCCGTCAGCATGGACGCCTTGAGCGTAGGTTTTTCCCTCGGCACGGTGGGGGCGCAGCTGCTCCCGACGGTGCTGACCTTTGGCGTTGTTGCCGGGATCATGACGGTGGCAGGTTGCCGGATCGGGCAGCAGGTGAGCCGGATGCTCGGCGCGACGGCGCAACTGGCGGGAGGCTTGATTTTATTAGGTATTGGGATTAAGCTTTTGCTTGGAAGCGCCAGTCCTGGTTAAGGTCAGCCAAGTCCGGAGGGATGCCGATTGTTCACCTTGTTGTTCGTATGCACCGGCAACACCTGCCGCAGCCCTATGGCCAAGGCGATCGCCGATGCGCTTTTGGCCGAAATGGGCCAAGCGGCGCAGATCCGTGTCCTTTCGGCCGGCATCTCGGCGTGGCCGGGGGCGCCAGCGTCTGTTCATGCCCGCAAGGTGATGGCCGACCGCGGGCTCAACCTGGACGGCCATGCAGCTGCGTCTCTCACGCCGAGCATGATCCGGGAAGCCGATCTGGTGTTGACCATGACCGGCAGTCACCGCGATCGGGTGGTGCAGATGGCGCCGGAGCAGGCCGCCAAGGTCTTTACCCTGAAAGAGTACGCCGGCGGCGCCGGCGATATCGCCGATCCCTTCGGGATGGACGAGCAGGCCTATCAACAAAACGCCGGCGAGATCGAAGGGGCGCTGCGCAAAGCCCTGCATCGGATCATGGAAACTATCGTTGGACGGCGGCCAACGGATGGTTTTTGAGGAGAAAAAGCGACGTTGGAGTGAGAAGCAATGAAGATCGCCATTGGCAGCGACCACGGCGGGTTCCGGATGAAAGAGGATATCGGGGCTTTTCTGGCGGAGGAGATAGAACTGGCAGGCGTCAAGCCCGAGGTCATCGATAAGGGAACCTTTTCCGAGGAATCGGTCGATTACCCCGAATTTGGCGTCAAGGTAGCCAAAGCGGTTGTCGAGGGGGAAGCCGATTTCGGCATCGTCATCTGCGGCACGGGGATCGGCATCTCTATCGCCGCCAACAAGGTTCCCGGCATCCGCGCCGCCCTCTGCGGCGACACCTTTTCGGCGCGCATGGCGCGGGAACATAATGACGCCAACGTACTCGCTCTGGGGGCGAGGGTGATCGGTCCCGGCTTGGCCCGGGACATCGTGGCGGCTTTCCTTTCGTCGGCTTTTGCCGGCGGCAGGCATGCCCGGCGGGTGGACATGCTGCGGGCCATCGAGGGGCAGGGGACGGTAAAATGACCGGCATCGGGGCGCAGGTGACCGCTGCCGCCACAGAGCTGTTGCAGGCGGCAAACCTGCAACCGACGCAGATCCTGGTCGTCGGCTGCAGCACCTCTGAGGTGATCGGAGCGGCCATCGGCACGAAAGGGTCGGAAGCCGTCGCCGAAGAGATCCTGACGGCGCTCCGTTCAGTGACGACCCCCAAGGGCGTCTACCTGGCGATCCAGTGTTGTGAACACCTCAACCGCGCCCTCGTCGTGGAGCAGGAGATGTTGCAATTGCACCGGGAACTGGAGGAGGTCTCCGTACGGCCTGTGGCCAAGGCGGGCGGCTCGCTGGCGGCTCGGGCGATGGCGCATTTCTCCCGGCCTGTCGTCGTCGAGGCGATCCGCGCCCACGCCGGTCTGGACATCGGTGAGACGCTGATCGGGATGCACCTGCGCGCCGTCGCCGTGCCTGTCCGCCTGTCGATCCGGCAGATCGGCGAAGCGCGGCTGACAGCGGCTCGGACACGGCCGAAGCTGATCGGCGGGGAGCGGGCTTGTTATCGATAAAATCGGCGAGGAAAGCTCTTTTTACGGGGCTCGCAGGCGACAGGCCTGTCAAAGGGCCTGAAGAAAAATGATATATTGGAGGCAGCATTTTCGTGAGTGAATGGAAGCATCTGCACCAGGTCGACCCTGAAGTGGCGGCCGCCATGGACCGGGAAAAGAAGCGCCAGAAAAACAACATTGAGCTGATCGCTTCAGAGAACTTCGTCAGCGAGGCCGTCATGGAAGCGGCCGGCAGCGTATTGACGAACAAGTATGCCGAGGGGTATCCGGGAAAACGCTACTACGGCGGCTGCGAATTCGTCGACCAGGTGGAAAGGCTGGCCATCGAGCGGGCCAAGCGGCTCTTCGGTGCCGAACACGCCAATGTGCAGCCCCACTCGGGCGCTAACGCCAACATGGGCGTCTACTTCGCCTGCCTCGAACCGGGCGATACGGTTTTGGGCATGAATCTCGCCCACGGCGGCCATCTCACCCACGGTTCGCCTGTCAACATATCGGGGAAGTACTTCCGCTTCGTCGCCTACGGCGTCGACGCACATACGGGTCGGATCGACTATGACGAGGTGGCGCGCATCGCCCGGGAGACGAAGCCCAAATTGATCGTCGCCGGCGCCAGCGCTTACCCGCGTGTGCTCGATTTTGCCCGCTTCCGGGCCATCGCCGACGAGGTCGGGGCCATGCTGATGGTCGATATGGCCCACATCGCCGGCCTGGTGGCGGCGGGACTGCATCCCTCGCCCGTTCCTTACGCCGAGTTTGTCACCACCACCACCCACAAGACGCTGCGCGGTCCCCGCGGCGGCATGATCCTTTGTAAACAGGAGTGGGCCGCCAAGGTCGACAAGGCCATTTTCCCCGGCCTGCAGGGCGGTCCCTTGATGCACATCATCGCTGCCAAGGCCGTCGCCTTCCAAGAGGCCATGGCGCCGGCCTTCACGGCGTATCAGAAGCAGATCGCCGCCAACGCCGCCGCCCTCGCCAAAGGCCTGACCGACCGAGGCTTCCAACTCGTCTCCGGCGGCACCGACAACCACCTGATGCTCGTCGACCTGCGCAACAAGCAGCTGACCGGCAAGGAAGCGGAAAAGCGGCTCGACGAGTGCCGAATTACGGTCAATAAGAACGCGATCCCCTTCGATCCGCAGAGCCCCTTCGTCACCAGCGGTATCCGTATCGGCACGCCGGCCGCGACGAGCCGGGGCATGGATGAAGCCGCCATGGATCAGGTGGCCGAAGCGATCCACCTGTGCCTCTCTGACGGCAGTGAGGGAGCCATGCAAAAGGCTGTCGCCATCGTGGACGCGCTCTGCGCCCGTTTCCCGCTCTACGCCTGATCGTCGCCGCCCGCCGCACTAGGAAATGGGCGAACACTTGAATACCGGGGGGAACTGAGATGGCCAGGGTTGTGATCATGGATCATCCGCTGATCCAACATAAATTGAGTTTCATCCGCTCGAAGAACACAGGTTCCAAGGAGTTCCGGGAACTGGTCGAAGAGGTGGCCATGCTGATGGCCTACGAGGTGACCCGGGAACTGCCCCTTGTCGAGACGGAGGTGGAGACGCCCGTCGCCGTCGCCAAGACGAAGGTGCTGGCCGGCAAAAAGCTGGGCGTCGTAGCCATCCTGCGGGCCGGCCTGGGTATGATCAACGGCTTCGTCAAACTGATCCCGGCGGCCAAGGTGGGCCATGTGGGGCTCTATCGCGATCCTAAGACGCTGGAGCCGGTGGAGTACTACTGCAAACTGCCGCCCGATGTGGCCGAGCGGGACATGATCGTCATCGACCCGATGTTGGCCACCGGCGGCTCCGCGTCGGCGGCGCTCACCCTGCTCAAACAGAAAGGCGCCCGTCACATCAAGCTGGTCGTCCTGATCGCCGCCCCCGAAGGCGTGTCCCGCGTCGAACAGGATCACCCCGATGTGGACATCTATGCCGCCGCCCTCGACCCCTGCCTGAACGACCACGCCTACATCGTCCCCGGCCTCGGCGACGCCGGCGACCGCCTCTTCGGAACGAAATAACCCAAGCCATCAATAAGGGGCGCAAAGGAAAAAGACCTTTGTCTGGAATCAATTTTCAGGCAAAGGTCTTTTTTGGGAAGGCCGTTGCGATGGAATTGAAAGCCCGCTATTATTAAGGGTGGGTTAATACGCAGAGATTTTTTGTCCTTTTTCTGGGTCCTTTTTCTTAGATGATATGTCAAACCGGGATCTGACGATCGGATAAAGTAAATCCGGGCCAGCGGTTTGGGCGGAGCGGCGTCGCGAGCGCCGGTTGCGAAGCGGAAAAAGCGCGCCATGACATGCAGAAAAGCCCCAGAGATTTGGCGCGCCTGCAAAGCAACCCAGCGAACTTAGCGAGCGGAGCTAATAAGCCCCGATTTACGGAAATGCTCCGAAATGGCCTCGTTTATCACACCGTCCGTTCAAAATCCCGACGAAGAATAGGGGAATCACATGCGCAAAGACTGGGACAGCTACTTCATCGACATCGCCTTTGCCGTCTCCAGCCGTAGCACCTGCCCTCGGCGCAGCGTCGGCGCTGTGATCGTGAAGGACAAGCGGATCAAGGGGACAGGCTACAACGGAAGCCCCGCCGGCCTGCCCCATTGCACCGATGCAGGCTGTTGTATGTGGAACAACCACTGCGTCCGAACGATCCATGCCGAGGTCAACGCGATCATGGAGTGCTCGCCGGAAGAACGGAAAGGCGCGACAATATATGTGACTGACCGGCCTTGCGCCGAATGTGCAAAAGTCATCATCTCCTCGGGTATAAGGCGGGTCGTCTTTGCCCGAGACTATCATACCGAGCAGGACTGGTTCAAGATGGCCCCTTGGATCGAGGTGCGCCATCTGCCCAGGCAAAAAGGGATCGACGAAGCGCCGACAGCATGAAGGTGAGGATAAGGGGGGAGCCGCCATGACCGATCTGGTCAAGCAGTTGGAAACGGTCTTCCCCCGCTTGGCGCTGTCACCGACCATCGAAAGCACCATGATCAAACTGGTGGAAGAGGCCGGCGAGCTGGCCGAGATCTGCGGGAAGGTGCGGCGTCTCAACGGGGAGGAGCGACAGGCGGTGATGCGCAAGCTGCGTGCCCGGGAAGTGGCCTGCAGGCTCGAGGGATGGCTCCAATCGGGACAGGGCATCGCGGAAGCGGGATTGGCGGCGCAGCTGGCTGAACTTGCGGCCGCGATCGGCAGCGATGAGGCGGAAGACGAACTGACCCCGAAAGCGATCGACAAGCTGATCGCCCGGGAACTGCTTGATGTGATGCAGACCTGCGCCACCTTCATGTACCAACTGGACGTGGATCTGGAGGGCCTCATCGCGGAACATCGGGAAAAATTGATCCGGCGGGGGTACATAAAGGGCGGAAGGGATGCTCCGTAAACCGTGCTCCGTGAAGCACAGACGCCCTCGGCGTCGTCCCAAGAGATACCCCATCAGCGGAAAAAATGGGAAAGGCAGTGAAGCAGGTGCCAGAACCGATCAAGGTAATGTCCATCTTCGGAACCCGTCCGGAAGCGATCAAAATGGCGCCGGTCGTCAAGGCCCTGGAGCAGCATCCCGGCCAGATCATCTCGAAGGTGGCCGTGACGGCCCAGCATCGGGAGATGCTCGACCAGGTGCTCGACCTCTTTCGCATCACGCCCGATCATGACCTGAACATCATGGCACCGGAACAGACCCTCTACGATGTCACCGCCCGGGCGCTGCTCGGCCTGAAGCCGGTGCTGGAGCAGGAAAAGCCTGATCTGGTCCTGGTCCACGGCGATACGACGACCACCTTTGTGGCCGCCCTGGCCGCCTTTTACCAGCAGATCCCCGTCGGTCACGTCGAGGCAGGTTTGCGCACCCATAACAAGTACTCGCCCTTTCCGGAGGAGTTGAATCGCCGCCTGACCGGCGCTGTCGCCGATCTGCATTTTGCCCCGACAGCCACGTCGCGGCAAAACCTGTTGCAGGAAGGCGTCAAGGAAGAGCGCATCTATGTGACGGGCAACACCGTCATCGACGCCTTGCTGGCGACGGTGAAGCCCGACTACCGTTTCCAAGATCCCGTCCTCGCAGGGATCGACTATGCAGGACGGGAGATCCTGCTGGTGACGACCCACCGCCGGGAGAACCTGGGCGAGCCGATGCGCCAGGTCTACCGGGCGCTCTATGAGATCTTAGAGGCTCGTCCCCAGGCGGCCGTCGTCTTTCCGGTCCACAAAAACCCGGCTGTCCGGCGCGTCGTCGCCGAGGTGCTCGGCGATCATCCCCGCGTCCATCTGGTCGAGCCGATGGACTATGCGCCTTTCGTCAACCTGATGGCCCGCTCGACGCTGGTCTTGACCGACTCGGGCGGCATGCAGGAGGAGGCGCCCTCGCTGGGCAAGCCCGTCCTGGTGCTGCGCGACACGACGGAACGGCCCGAGGCGGTCACCGCCGGCACGGTCAAACTGGTCGGGACCGACGCAGCCGCCATCACGCGGGAGGCCCTCACCCTGCTCAATGACCGGCAGGCCTACGAGGCCATGGCCAACGCCGTCAACCCCTACGGGGACGGCAAGGCGTCCGAACGGACAGTCCGGGCCATCTTGCATCACTTTCAACGGTCCCCAAAGCGGCCGACGCCTTTCTCGCCACAGATCGATAGAATCAGGGATGCCGAACCGAATCAGGGGTAGAGCGAATCGGATCGGAGATGCCGAATCGGATCGGAGATGCCGAATCGGATCGGGGATGCCGAATCGGATCGGGGATGCCGAATCGGATCGGAGATGCCGAATCGGATCGCCGACTGCACAACGAATCGACTGTTTTTTTGCGACTTTGCTGTTCTTTTTGGTACAAGAGAGGATTTTGGCCTGTCGCCGCGAATACTACATGTCGGCTTAAATGTGTATGAGCTTTGCCGAAGCACTGTTGAAGAAAAGCGGCAGAGGGAAAGAGAGAATGAGGCCGAACCATCCAGGGCATCCTAGTTTTGCCTGCAGGCAGCGGGAGGGAAAGGCTTGGCCGATCTGCATCTGCCTTCTCGTCGGGTTCTGAAAGCGTTCGCGCTGGCTTCTACCATCGGCGCCGAGTTCGCGGCCTCGGTTTTCATCGGGTTTACGGCAGGCCGCTACGCAGATAAGGCTTGGGGGACGGACCCGTGGCTGATGCTCACTGGCGTATTGCTGGGCGTCGCCGGCGGGTTTTTCGGTGTCTATTACCTGGTAACTGCTTTTTTCAAGGAAGAGAAAGACAAACCAGGGAAAGAGCCGGCGCCCTGACGCGTCGCGACACACCCGGCAAGGTGGTTACGGGAGAGGACAAGCGCGATGGAATTGCAGCGCCTTTTATCTAAGGTATGGCGGCTGGGCCTCCTAGGGGTGGGAGCCGGCCTGGCGCTGATACCTTTTGTCGATAGGCCCGAGTATCCTGCCGGGTTCGCCCTCGGCTGGTTTTCGGGGCTCTTAGCTTCCTGGCTTCTTTCGATGCGGCTTCGCCGCCTGGAGAATCAATCCCCCGAGAAGGCCCTTCGCAGCATCCAATTCAGCGCCCTGGCGCGATTCAGCCTGGGACTGCTGGCCTTGCTGCTCGCGTTCAAAACCCCCGGGGCTTTTGATCTCCTCACGACCGGCCTCGGCCTGCTGATGACGCCGTTGACCTCGACGGTCATCGGCTGGCGGGAGAGCCGGAAACCCTACTACTGGGAAAACACGAAGTGAAAGGGGTGAATCAGAAAACACATGGAAGAACACGTGCGTCCGGAGTGGCACTTCATGGGAATGACCTTTTGGGCCGACACCCTGCTGTTCACCTGGTTGGTCATGGCCATTCTCATCATTTTTGGCTACATAGCGGGAAGACGGGCGACCAGCGGCACCCCTGACCGGATCGTCGCCGTCTGGGAGTTCGTCATCGACTTTGTCGCCAAGATTGTCGCCGACAACACCGACTACAAGAAAATGGCGGGGCTGCTGGCCTACCTGGTGACGCTGATCATGTTCATCTTCGTCTCCAACATGATCGGCCTGTTCCCGAACTTCACCTTCGGGCTCGGCCACCTGCACACCGCCGGCAACCTGATGTCGCCCACGGCCGACTTGAACCTGACCTTGGCGCTGGCCACGATGACCATCATCCTGGCCCAGTACTACGGGATCAAGTACAACGGCACCCACTATTTCGGGCACTTCTTCTCGCCGCACTGGCTCTTCTTCCCGATCCACGCGATCGAGCTGCTGACCAAACCCGTCACCCTGGCCTTCCGTCTTTACGGGAACATCTTTGCCGGCGAAGTGCTGATCAAGGTGCTCCTCACGTTCATCCCCTTCGGACTGGTCTATCTCTTGGGCGGGTTCATTCCCCACGTGATCTGGCTGGGCTTCTCCGTCTTCGTCGGCGCCATCCAGTCCTTCGTCTTCACGGTCTTGACGATCGTGTACATCTCGCAAGCCATCGGCGCAGCCGATAGCCATTAAAAAAACCACTTAAAAAAACAAAAAATCAAGGGACCGAGAGTCCCGCCCAGCCGCAACGGCTGAACATTTGAAAGGAGCGATCTCTTGTGGATGTCAAAGCTTTTGCTCTCTTAGGTGCCGGTCTCGCCGTCGGTCTCGCCGCTTTCGGCGCCTCTATCGGCAACGGTATGGTCACCTCCAAAACGGTGGAAGGCATCGCCCGTCAACCCCAAGCCCGCGGCGCCCTGCAGACGACCATGTTCATCTCCGTCGGTCTGATCGAAGCGCTCCCCATCATCACCGTCGTTATCGCCTTCCTGCTCTACGGCGTCGGCAGCAAGTAAGCTGCGCTTTCGCCCCGTCATCTTTCGGCCGATCCCCTTAGCATTTATCGAGCCGAACCGTATACCCAAAAGAAATACAGCGTAGCGTTTGCTCCGTTTAAGGAGGTTAAGCGGTGCTAGAATCGGTCCTTCACGCGCTCCATCTGAACGAGACCTTTCTGGCCATGCTGATCAGCTTCCTGATCCTTGTCTTCATCCTCCAGCAGGTCGCTTTCAAGCCCATCTTGAAAGCCCTCGACGAACGGCGTCAAAAGGTCGAAGAGTCGATCAGCCGCGCCGAAAACGACCTGGAAGAAGCCAACCGGATGCGGGCCGAGAATGCCGCCGAACTGGCCAAGGCCCGCCAGGAAGCCCATGACCTGATCGCACGCGCCACCAAAGTCGGTGAAGAAAAAGCGCAGGAAATCGTCGCCGCCGCCCAGGCAGAGGCCAACCGCCTCAAAGAAAAGGCTGTCGCCGACATCCAGCGGGAAAAAGAAAAAGCCCTGGAAGAACTGCGCAGCCATGTCGTCAACCTGTCCATTCTGGCCGCGGAAAAGGTGATCCGCAAAAACCTGGATGAGCCGACCCAACGCCAACTGGTGGACGAGGTCATCAATGAAGTGGGGAAACTGCCATGCTGACGGGCGCTGTCGCGCGCCGGTACGCGCAGGCTCTCCTGGAGATCGGAATCCAAACGAAGACCCTCGATGCGCTGGAAGGGGAATTGGGCCGCTTCGTCGAGATGATCGGCCATCCGGAACTGCAGCGGTTCCTCTTCCACCCTTCCATCGTTGTCGCCGAGAAAAAAGACCTGGTGGGCAGGCTGCTGGCCACAGGCGCCTTTTCCGAAACGGCGCGGGCCTTCATCCTCCTTGTCATCGATCGCCGGCGGGAGAGCTACTTCGCCGACATTTTCCGGGAGTTTGTCCGCCTGGCCAACAAGGTGCGCAACATTGAGGAAGCCCGCGTGACGAGCGCTGTCGAGCTGGCGCCGGAGCAGGTGGAACGGCTGCGGTCACAACTGGCCGCCGCCACCGGCAAAGCGATCGTCCTGCGCATGGCAGTCGATCCCGACTTGATCGGCGGCCTCGTCGTCGCCTTCGGCGATCGGATCATCGACGGTTCTGTAGCCGGAAAGATCCGGGACTTGCGAGAGAGCCTCCTGCGCTCTCCCCTGCCGTCCCTTTCGTAACTCGACATGCTCACAAGAGAATAGGGGTGAAGAACCGTCCATGAGTTTACGTCCTGAAGAGATTAGCGCCATCATCAAGCAACAGATCGAGCGGTATGAAAAGCCCCTGGAGGCTGCCGACTCCGGCACCGTCATCCAGGTCGGCGACGGCATCGCCCGCATCTACGGCTTGGAAAAAGCCATGGCCGGCGAACTGTTGGAGTTCCCCGGTCAGGTCTACGGCATGGTGCTCAACCTCGAAGAAGACAATATCGGTTGCGTTATTCTCGGCCCCTACACGGGGATCAAAGAAGGCGACACAGTCAAGCGGACGGGCCGCATCGTGGAAGTGCCCGTCGGTCCGGAGCTGATCGGCCGCGTCGTCAACCCCCTCGGCCAGCCCTTGGACGGCAAGGGTCCCATCAACGCCAAGCAGTTCCGTCCCATCGAGTCGCCTGCCCCCGGCGTCATCAAGCGGAAATCGGTCCATGAGCCCTTGCAAACAGGTCTCAAGGCCATCGACGCCATGGTGCCCATCGGCCGCGGCCAGCGGGAATTGATCATCGGCGACCGCCAGACCGGCAAAACGGCTGTGGCCGTCGACACGATCATCAACCAAAAGGGCCAGAACGTCATCTGCATCTATGTGGCCATTGGCCAGAAGGCGTCTACCGTCGCCGGCGTCGTTAAGACGCTCGAAGAGCACGGCGCCATGGATTACACCATCGTCGTCTCGGCGACCGCCTCTGAGCCGGCGCCGCTGCTCTACATCGCCCCCTACGCCGGTTGCGCCATGGGCGAGTACTTTCTCTACAAGGGCCAGCACGCCCTCTGCATCTACGATGACCTGTCCAAACAAGCCGTCGCCTACCGCGAGCTCTCCCTGCTGCTCCGCCGCCCGCCCGGCCGCGAAGCCTACCCCGGCGACGTCTTCTACCTCCACTCGCGCCTGCTGGAACGGGCCGCTAAGCTCTCAGATGAGCATGGCGGCGGCTCGCTGACGGCCCTGCCGATCATCGAGACCCAGGCCGGTGACGTGTCGGCCTACATCCCGACGAACGTCATCTCCATCACCGACGGCCAGATCTTCCTGGAGTCGGACCTGTTCTTCTCCGGCATCCGTCCGGCCATCAACGCCGGCATCTCCGTTTCCCGCGTCGGCGGCGCCGCTCAGATCAAGGCGATGAAACAAGTCGCCGGCCGTCTCCGCCTGGAGCTGGCCCAGTACCGGGAGCTGGCCGCCTTCGCCCAGTTCGGCTCCGACCTGGACAAGGCCACCCAAGCCCGCCTGAACCGCGGTCAGCGCCTCGTGGAAATCCTCAAGCAGGATCAGTACAAGCCCATGGTCGTCGAGGAGCAGGTGGCCGTCATCTTCGCCGCCGTCAACGGCTACCTCGATGACATCGCCGTAGCTGACGTGCTCAAGTTTGAGGAAGGCTTCCTCAAATACCTGCGCACGGAAAAAGCCGAGATCCTCAAAGAGATCCGGGAGAAAAAAGCCCTCAGCGACGATCTCACCGCGCGGCTCAAAGAGGCTATCGGAGCGTTCAAGAAGACCTTCGTGGCCTAAGACGGGGCGTCTGCCGGACTAGACGCTCGGCAATAGCGAGGTGAAAATAGAATGCCCGGAATGCGCGATATCAAACGCCGCATCCGTTCCATCAAAAGCACCCAGCAGATCACCAAGGCGATGAAGATGGTGGCGGCGGCGAAGCTGCGCAAGGCCCAGGAGAAGGTCATCCAGGCCCGCCCCTACGCCAAGCGCATCCAAGGGGTTCTCTCGCGCCTGGTGGCGGCCGCCTCCGACGTGAACCATCCCCTCCTGACGACGCGGGAGGTCAAACGGGTCGGTTACGTGGTCATCACCGCCGATCGGGGCCTCTGCGGCGGTTACAACGCCAACATCATCCGCAAGGTGAACAACGAGATCAAGGGACGCGACGACGTCTCCTTAGTCTGTGTCGGCCGCAAGAGCCGAGACTTCTTCAAACGGATGGGGAAGAGGATCGAAGCGGACTACGTCGGTCTGGGCGAAGACATCTCCTTCGGCATGGCCAAGGAGATCGCCGCCAAGGTCATGGAGCTCTACGAACAGGGAACCGTCGACCAGGTGCAACTCGTCTTCACCGAATTTTACTCCGCCTTGACCCAAAAGCCTGTCCAGATGCAACTGCTGCCCATCCCGGCTCAAGCCGGCGAAAGCGCTAACAGCGCAAAAGACAGCAAGGGTCCCCAGCCGCTCTATGCCTTCGAACCGAGCCCCGAAGCTGTCCTGGACGAGCTGCTTCCCAAGTATGTGGAAAACCAGATCTACCGGGCCTTGCTGGAGTCGAAAGCCTCCGAACAGGGCGCCCGCATGACGGCCATGGGATCGGCGACGGACAACGCCAAGGAAATGATCAACAAGCTAACCCTGTCCTTCAACCGGGCCCGCCAGGCGGCCATCACCAAGGAGATCTCCGAGGTGGTCGGCGGCGCGGCAGCCCTCGGCTGATCGAAGGCAGGCAGTCACTCCGACCGGAGGAGGTTTACGCATTCGATGAACTTTGGAAAGGTGATCCAGGTCATCGGGCCGGTTGTGGACATTCAGTTCCCGCCCGGCCAACTGCCTGAGATTTATAACGCCATCAAGATCCGTTCTGCCGACCAGGAGAACTACCAGGGCAGCTTCGAGATCGACATCACCCTGGAAGCCGCCCAACACCTGGGCAACAACGCAGTCCGCTGCGTCGCCATGTCCTCGACGGACGGCTTGATGCGGGGCATGAAAGCCCTAGACACGGGCGCCCCCATCTCGGTGCCTGTCGGCGCCGAGATCCTGGGCCGCATGTTCAACGTCCTCGGCGACCCCATCGACGAGGCCGGCCAAGTGGCGGCCAAGGAAGTCTGGCCGATCCACCGCAAGGCCCCGACCTTTGAAAACCTGGAGCCCTCTACGGAGGTCCTCGAAACAGGCATCAAGGTCATCGACCTGCTCGCTCCCTACGCCAAGGGCGGCAAAGTCGGTCTCTTCGGCGGCGCCGGCGTCGGCAAGACCGTTCTGATCCAGGAGCTGATCAACAACATCGCCATGGAATACTCCGGGTACTCCGTCTTCGCCGGCGTCGGCGAACGGACCCGTGAGGGGAACGACCTGTACAACGAATTCAAAGAGTCGGGCATCCTCAAAAACGTCGCCATGGTCTTCGGCCAGATGAATGAGCCCCCCGGGGCCCGGATGCGCGTGGCCCTCTCAGGCCTCGTCATGGCTGAGTACTTCCGTGACGTTCAAAACCAAGACGTGCTGCTCTTCATCGACAACATCTTCCGCTTCACCCAGGCCGGTTCGGAAGTGTCGGCCCTCCTCGGCCGGATGCCCTCCGCCGTCGGTTACCAGCCTACGCTGTCTACCGAAATGGGCCAGCTCCAGGAGCGGATCACCTCGACGAAGAACGGTTCCATCACCTCCGTCCAGGCCATCTACGTCCCAGCCGACGACTTGACGGACCCGGCGCCGGCGACGGCCTTCGCCCACCTGGACGCCACCACCGTTCTGTCGCGGGCCATCGCCGAGCTGGGCATCTACCCCGCCGTCGACCCCCTCGACTCCACCTCCCGGATCCTGGACCCTCACGTCGTCGGCGACGAGCACTACAGCGTCGCCCGGGGCGTCCAGAAGATCCTGCAGCGCTACAAAGAGCTGCAGGACATCATCGCCATCCTCGGCATGGACGAGCTCTCGGAAGACGACAAGATCGTCGTCGCCCGGGCGCGGAAGATCCAGCGCTTCCTCTCCCAGCCCTTCCACGTGGCCGAAGCCTTCACCGGCACGCCGGGCAAGTTCGTCCCCCTCAAGGAGTCCATCCGGGGCTTCAAAGAGATCCTCGAAGGCAAACACGACGACCTTCCCGAAAGCGCCTTCTACATGGTCGGCACCATCGAAGAAGCGGTGGCCAAAGCCAAAGAAATGGCGTAAAGAGGGGAGTGACCTGTCATGGCCGAAAAGACCTACCTACTCGAGGTGGTTACTCCCGAGCGGGTGGTCGTCAATGAGGAAGTGGAGTTCACCTCTGCTCCCGGTATCGAGGGCAGCCTCGGTATCCTGGCCGACCACGCTCCCATGCTGACTGCTTTGACCATTGGCTTGCTGGAGTACACCAAAGGGGGCCAAACGCAGAAACTGACCATCACCGGCGGTTTCTTGGAAGTGGCCGATAATACAGTGACCGTCCTGGCCAACGCGGCGGAGCAGCTTGTGGAGATCGACATCTCCCGGGCCGAAGCCGCCCGCCGGCGGGCGCAAGAGCGGATCGAAAAGGCCCAAAGCGGCAACGCCGAAGTGGACCTGATGCGGGCCGAGCTGGCCCTCAAGCGGGCGCTCCTGCGCCTGGAAGCCGCGAGAAAAGAATAATCCTTTCGGATTGTGTCGGCGCCGTCTCCTTATGTATAATGAGGGGAGGCGCCTTTTTTGTTTGCAGAGAAATGGAAAAAGGTGCCGAGAATTCCCGCCACTTCCTTTCAACGCCGGGGATGCCTAAAGGCCGGGCAATTTGGAGAGCTGGCAAATACGTTCGCACGAGGTTGTTTGGATGAAAGACTTTCCCATTGTGCTCATCGGTCTCTACAACGCCAAAGCGCTGGGGGTGCGCGCCCTGTCGTCGGTCTTAAAGGCGAAGGGCTACCCGGTCAGCCTGATCTTTTTCAAAGACTTTAACAGCCTGAACGCGCGCAGCCCCTCTGATGGGGAGTATCGGCTGCTCATTGACCAGCTGATGGAGCTGAACCCCCGCATGATCGGTCTCAGCGTCATGTCCACCTTCTACCTGTCGGCCGCCCATGAGATGTCGCGCCGCATCAAAGCGGCCTTCCCATCGACGACCCTCGTCTGGGGCGGCGTCTATCCCACCATGTTTCCCGAGAAGGCCCTGGAACACTGCGACTATGTGATGCGCGGCGAATGCGACGAGGCGATCGTCGATCTCGTTGAAGCGCTTTCCGGCAAGCAAGCGCTAAGCCAGGTGCCCAACCTCACCTACCGGCGCGGCGACGAGGTGGTCCACAACCCGCTCAACCCCCTGCAGGCGCAGTTGGACGCCTTGCCCTTCCCCGACATGGGCGGCGACGGCAAGTACCACATCAGCGACGGCAAGCTCACCTGCTGCGACCCTCAGGTAGCCAGCGTCTCCTACGAGATGAGCGCCTCCCGCGGCTGTCCCTATGTCTGCTCCTACTGCAGCAGCCTGAACCTGAAACGGATCTATAAGGGCAAAGGCCCTTTTGTGCGCCTGCGCTCAGTCGACAGCACCTTGGCGGAACTGCGCTGGGCAAAAGGCCTCGTCAAGAACATGCGCATGGTCTGGTTCTGGGACGAGATCTTCGCCGATGACGAGGCCTGGGTCCGCGAGTTCGTCGGCCGCTACAAGCAAGAGATCGGCCTTCCCTTCAACATCTGGGGCCACCCGCACAAGATCAAGGCCAAGACCATGGCCATGCTCGTCGAGGCAGGGTTGCATCAGGTCGTCGTCGGCATCCAGCATGGATCGCCGCGCATCCGCAAGGAGATCTACTACCGCCCCGAGACAGACGAAGAGTTGATCGAGATGAGCCGCATCCTGGCGGAAGCCAAAGTGCCCGAGGTCATCTACGACCTGATCCTGGACAGCCCCTTTGAGACAGTGGAAGACCTGGAGATGACCTACCGCCTCTGCATGAAGCTGCACAAGCCCTTCACCTTGAACCTGCACGGCCTCAGCTTCCTGCCGGGCACCGACATCGAGAAGCTGGCCGTCGACAAGGGCCTTTTGACCTGGGAAGAGCTGAAGCGGCAGCAGTCACGTCCCATCGAAGAGATGTACCATTCCTTCAGTTGGTGGACCCACACCGGTTCGAAAGAGGACCGAGAACGGGCCTACTGGAAAAACATGATCCACCTGACCCAGTTCGGTTGGGCTTCCCTGCTCCTTCCCCTCTTCGAGGCGAACTTCTTCCGCCGGAAACCGGAGATGATGAACCCCTTGCGCACCGCCGCCAACGGCTGGAACCTGATGCGCCGCGCCGCCCGCAAAGCCCGGCTGAAGCTCGGTCTGTCCTGACGTTTAAAGGCCACCCTCCTGGGCAAGACTGGAAACAGATCTTTGCCGTTGAGGGTGTTTTTTGTGCTCAAGTTTTTCTTTTATCTGATCGCCCAGGTGGTCCTCTTCCTGCTGCTCAGCTTTTTCCTGCTCTTTCGCAACGGCGGCGAAGGCGCTCGGTGGGTGATCAGGCAGATGCCTGCCGTCGAGGCCACCGTCGCCGGCTACGTGCAGACCTACACGCCGTCCCTGATGGAGGTCTGGACGACCTTGGCGCCGCCTTTCATGAACAGTCCGGACAAAGAGGAATTTCCCGAACCGACCGAAGCGCCGCCGTTGCACCGCCGATTCGGTCCGGAGACGTCGGCAGACGAGAAAGGCGCACCAAAGCGGACAGAAGTTTTTGCAGGCGGCACCGAACAGGCTATCGGCCGATCGGCAGGCATGCCGATCGACCTGGCCTTGATCGAGAGCTTGGCTTTGGCGATGGAATCGTCGGGGATCACACCGCGAGAGGCCGTCATCACCCTCTCCATGCCTATCGCTCCTCCCGCCGCCGAGGGCTTGCCAGATAGGGAGCGACAATCGGCCGCCGAAAGGCTGCTGCAAACCCATTTTCGAGCCATCACCGGTCAGGATGCCGCCGAAAAAGCCGTCATCCGCGGCGAAGGACAAGGGCACTTCGGCTTCCTGCGCGGCGACGACGGAAAAGGCGGCCGCTTGGACCTGATGGTGCAGATGGAGGCGGAGCGGGCGCATCTGACCGCCATCTTACGGTCGCCCCTGCCGGCATTGAAGGCGAGTGACTGCCTGACGCGATTGTACCGTTTGGCCGACGGGCAGCGGCACAGCGAATTCAGCCTCACCGTGCAAGGGACGCGTCCCGGTTTACTGGCGCTAGAAGAGCAGGAACAGACGATCCGCCGCTGTCTGGAGCGCCTGCAGGCACAGACCTTGCGCGTCGCCACGAAGGAGGCCGTCATCGTCAGCGCCTACTGCCCCCGCTTCCCGGGAGGCATCGCCATGGGCGAGGAAAATCTGAACCTCCAGGCGATGGCGCGCTACCACGGCGTCGACCAGAACACCCATTTTGCCTTCGCGTACCCGATGCTGCTCCAGGAGATGTAGCGACCGCAAGCCAGCTCGTGAGGAAAGCTGCGACTACAGTACCCGATGCTGCTCCGGGAGATGGAGGGCTGTGTCCCGTGACGACAGGGTCTCCTTGCCGCTCAGCACCGTCTGTGCAGCACCGTCTTCGGATGGGGCGATGTCGTTTCGGCTGGGGCGAAGTCGTTTCGGATGGGGCGATGTCGTTACTGACCTATCCAGGAGATGCCTGACTATGCGAAAACGGTTCCGGAGATAGTATTTGAGGCAGGAAAGCGTTGCGGCCTGTCGAAACTAAAGGAGGTTGCCGATTGGATGTGGACTTCCTACATACCCAGCGCTTCGCCGATAAGCCAAAAAAAGGGGGGCGGCCGGTTCCCGGAAAACGGTGAAAACGGCAGACGGAATTGATGGACACGAAAATCGTTGTGCACGGGGGCAATCCCCTGATTGGACATATCCGAGTCAGCAACGCTAAGAATGCGGTGCTGCCGATCCTGATCGCGTCGATCCTGGCAGAGGGCGAATCGACCATCGCCGATGTTCCCCATTTGGCCGATGTGGACACCACCTGCGCCTTGCTGCAGCATATGGGCTGCGAGGTCGCCCGGCAAAAGGGTAACATCGTCATCCGCGCCGGTTCCCTTTCCGGCGAAGAGGCGCCTTATGAGTTCGTGCGGATGATGCGGGCCTCCTTCCTCGTATTGGGGCCCCTGTTGGCGCGACTCGGCCGGGCTGTCATCTCGCTGCCGGGCGGCTGCGCCATCGGCTCGCGGCCGATCAACCTGCACCTGAAAGGCTTGGAGGCCATGGGCGCTAAGGTTCGCCTCGACCACGGCCATGTGGAGGCCCACTGCCGCCGGTTGCAAGGCGCCCAGATCTACCTCGACTTCCCCTCTGTCGGCGCCACTGAGAACCTGATGATGGCCGCATCCCTCGCCAAGGGGCAGACGGTGATCGAAAACGCCGCCGAGGAGCCGGAGATCGTCGACCTGGCCAACTACCTGAACCGGATGGGGGCGCGCATCAAGGGCGCCGGCACGCCGGTCATCAAGATCGAAGGCGTCGAGCGGCTGCAAGGCGGCGCCTACACGCCGATCCCCGACCGGATCGAAGCGGGCTCCTACATGGTGGCGGCGGCCGCCGCCGGCGGCGACCTGACGGTGGACAACATCATCATCGATCATGTCAAGCCGGTCATCGCCAAACTGAAGGAGATGGGCGCCACCGTCCAAGAGATGGAGACGAGCCTGCGCGTGACTGTCGATCGACCCTTGCGCGCCGTCGACATCAAGACCCTGCCCTACCCCGGCTTCCCGACAGACATGCAGGCCCAGATGATGGCGTTGCTGTCTGTCTCCACAGGCACCGGCGTGGTGACGGAAACGGTCTTCGAAAACCGCTTCATGCACGTCGATGAGTTAAAGCGGATGGGCGCCCAGATCAAGGTGGAAAGCCGGACCGCTGTGGTGCAGGGCATTCCCAAGCTCTACGGTGCGCCGGTCAAAGCGACAGACCTGCGGGCCGGCGCGGCGCTGATCGTGGCGGCACTGGCCGCCGACGACAGGACGGAGATCAGCTGTGTCCACCATATCGATCGCGGCTATGACGATATCGTCGGCAAACTGCGCCGGGTGGGCGCCCGGATCGAGCGCACTCCCGCAGAGGCCTGAGAGTGCCGACAGGCCGAAATCATAAAAGGTTCGGCTTTTAGCGGTTTTTATAAAAGATCGGCCTCTTTTCGAAAGGCGGACGCTTTTCAAAGGCTTCCCTGTCATTTCTCTTACAGCTCCGTGCATAGACATAGATGCGCATGGGGTTAGATGGGGGGGAGGAGCCGGTGAGGCGCAGGCGACTGTGGCGGTGGAAGCTTTGGCTGGTGACGGCTGTGACGGCCAGTCTTCTGCTCGTTCTGGCGATCCCCTGGCTGTCCCTCTACGGCCCCTACCTGCGCCTGCGCCTCTCCCCGGAGACAGGACCGGAGGTGACGGTGCGGACCGAGCAGGACACCCTGCTCCGCATGCCCATGGAGGAATACCTCGTCGGCGTGCTGGCCGGCGAGATGATGCCGCAGGATCCGCCGGAGGCCCTAAAAGCCATGGCGGTGGCGGCCCGCAGCTTCGCCTGGCTGCGCGTCGAACGGGGCGAGAGGCTCTGCGCCACCGTACATTGCCAGGTCTGGCTTTCCCCGGAGGAGCGCCTTCGGCGCTGGGGAGCGCTCCAGACGCCGCGCTTCACAGAGCGGCTGCTGAGCGCCGTTGCAGCGACGCGCGGGCAGATGCTCCTCTACGGGAACAAGGTGATCGACGCTACCTATCACGCCTCCTGCGGAGGGAGGACCGAGTCGGCCGCCGCCGTCTGGGGCCGGGAGATCCCCTACCTGCAGAGTGTTTCCTGCCCGGAAAAAGCGGATCTTCGGGAAGCGCGGTTTACACCGGGCGAGCTTGACGCCCGCTTGGGAACGACCTTGGCCACGATGGGCGCCAAAGAGCGCCGCAACGCTGTCGAGGTCGTCGACAAGACCGAGACGGGGCGGGTGAAACGAGTCCGCGTGGCCGGTGAAGAGATCGAGGGGACCCGCTTTCGCAGCGCCCTGGGCCTGGCTTCGACGGATCTGCGCCTGAACTGGGACGGCAGCGGCCTGCGCGTCGAGACGCGGGGTCACGGTCACGCCGTCGGGCTTTGCCAGGCCGGCGCCGTCGCCATGGCGGAAAAGGGTGACTGTTATGAGAGGATCCTCAGCCATTACTATCCTGGAACAAGGCTGGAGACATTGTATTAAATCCCTTTGTATGGTTTCTAAACGACTAGAAGAAGTCGTTTTTTTCCTGAATCAGTGACAGGATAAAAAGTAAATAGTCGAAATTCAGCGCATTTCCCCGTATAATAGAGATAAACGAGTTTAATCGGAGTGATTTAAACTCACCGACGGGGTGAATGCATGACCATGAAGAAGTTCATTATCGAGCAATCGAATGAGGAGCTTACACCGGTAACTGGATTGGCGCTCGTGGGCGCCTTGTTAAGAAAGACTTCATTGAAATTGCGATTGGATAAGTTCACTGTGCCCACTTGTTTGACACCAGATATAAGCCACGGAACTGTTGCTCTGAGCTACCTGGGCCTTCTCTGTCAGGGAAAGAATGACTTCGATGCGATTGAGCTGGCTCGTGGAGATGACTTTTTTCGATACGCCATGGGCGTCGACATCGTACCCTCCAGTCCCACGTTACGACAACGATTTGAAAAGGTTGTTGAGACGGATTTGAAATGGAACGACATCATTATGGAAGAATCTGCTCGTCTCATCAAAAAAGCAAAAGCTCCCCTGACACCTGTTCGGGTCGGCGCTACAGACTATCTGACGGTAGACGTAGATGTGACGCCATTGGATAATTCCGGTTCCAAAAAAGAGGGGGTGACGCGCACCTACAAAGGTCATGATGGCTTTGCGCCCATACTGGCCTACCTCGGTCAGGAAGGCTACTGCATAAACGTTGAGCTGCGTCCGGGCAAAGATCATAGCCAGAAAGGAACGCCCCAGTTCTTAACAAAGAGCATCAATTACGCACGCCAGTGCGGAGCTGAGAAGCTTCTGGTACGCATGGATTCCGGCTTTGACAGCGTCGATAACATACGTGTCCTCCGCGCAGAGAATGTTGACTACATAATCAAACGCAACCTTCGCCAAGAAACTCCCGAAATGTGGAGGGACATCGCCCTTAAAAATGGGCAGGCCCGAATTGTTCGGGAAGGAAAAGTGGAGTATATGGGCAGTGTAATGTGGAAGGTCGGCAATATGGAACAACGTGAACGGGTGGTTTTCCATGTCGTGGAACGAACCATCTTGTCCAATGGGCAGCAATTGCTGCTTCCAGAGTTAGAAGTGGCCACGTACTGGACGTCGTTACCCGTCTCGCCGGAAGAATTGATCCATTTGCAAAGAGATCACGGAACCAGCGAGCAATTCCATAGCGAGTTAAAAACGGACCTTGATTTGGAACGACTGCCTAGTGGAAAATTTAAGGTCAATGATCTGGTCTTTCATTTCGGTGCGCTTGCCTATAACCTGCTTCGCATCGTTGGTCAAATGAGCTTACACCATCCGGATTCTCCCCTAAAGAGAAAGGCCCATACGCAGCGCCGCCGGATACGCACGGTACTTCAAAATGTGATCACCATTGCGTCTCGATTGGTGAGACATGCCAGACAAGTGAAGCTCCGGCTCGGGGCGCATAGTCCCTGGTACGCAACGTTTAAGGATCTCTATCTTGCTTTTTCGTAAACGGCAAGAATTTCCTAAAAAATCAAATTCATTCGATGGGATAGACCTTTGGATGTAAAATGTGTCAAAGGTTAGCTTTGCTATACGCTTTTATGGATCTCGTTTCTTGACGGCACCACCTTCTTTGATAAGGCGACGTGTTCAAATGGCTATCTAAGGAAATTGGATTAAATTCTTGTAATACGAATTACTTTTTGTGGAAAATCATTGGGGTACTGCCAAGTCGACTCACGGATTCAGGTTTTTTCTTTTTCCACTTTCATGACAATTCCCCAACAGCGCCTCAGACAGGGGATTAGCAGAATTTTTTATTATATTAAAGATGCGTAGGTTCTGGTTAACGAGTAACTTTTATATCAATAGTGGTACATTTTGCCTTACTGGACAGCAAAGATTAGCACCAGGATCCAGCCAAGTAACTGTTTGCTTTGACTTAGTAAAATCAGCTATAATCGGTGGCACTAGTCTAGGGACGCAAAAAGTTACATGTACCCCAAACAGCCCATCCGCCAGCATCTCATTAAAGTGGTATGGTGTTCCCATGAACACCAAGCTTTGGGTTAGTTTAGGAAAAACCGCCACTACTGGAGCGATTACAGGTGAGATAGACGGATGGGATGGTATTCCCTAGGTTTAAGGAGACGACCGGAACGACTGGCAGAGCCTGGTCGTTCTTTTTTTTGCCCTCCCTCATATAATCTACTGACTTTTCGGGAGAGGGAGGGCCGGGCATGCAGGAGTATATCCGCAAACGAGTGTTGGAGGTATCCCAGTACATCTTGGATACGTCCGCCACAGTGCGGCAAACGGCCACCGTTTTCGGTGTCAGCAAGAGCACCATCCACAAAGACGTGACCGAGCGCCTTCCCTCCATCAACAGCGATCTCGCCGAAGAGGTGAAAAACATCCTGGACCACAACAAGTCGGAGCGGCACATCCGCGGCGGAGAAGCGACCCGGCGCAAGTACCAGGAAGCGCTCTAGTCCGGAAATTTCGTGCCCTTTTCCCCTTGGCTGCATGGATTCGACAGGGTATACTGTATTTGACATAGGATCGAATCAGGAAAGCAGGCTAGGAGGATAGGGCATTGTTTGGTTTAAATATCGATATCGGGATTGATCTGGGAACAGCCAGCGTGCTGGTTTTTGTAAAAGGCAAAGGCATCGTCTTGATGGAGCCTTCCGTCGTCGCCATCAACAAGGATACCGGCTCGATCATCGCCGTCGGCGAAGAGGCGCGGCGCATGCTCGGACGGACGCCGGGCAACATCGTGGCGATCCGGCCCTTGCGCGACGGCGTCATCGCCGATTACGATGTGACAGAGCGGATGCTCCGCTACTTCATCACCAAAGCCTGCGGCAAATCCTTCTTTTTTAAACCGCGGGTCATGGTCTGCATCCCCTCCGGCGTCACCGGCGTGGAGGAGCGGGCCGTGCGCCAGGCAGCGCTCCAGGCCGGGGCGCGGCAGGCCTATCTCATCGAAGAGCCCCTGGCGGCCGCCCTCGGCGCCGGGTTGGAGATCGCCGAGGCTTCCGGTTCGATGGTCGTCGACATCGGCGGCGGCACGACCGACATCGCCGTCCTCTCCCTCGGCGGCATCGTCTGCTCCAAGTCGCTCCGCGTCGGCGGCGACAAGTTTGACGAGTCCATCGTCCGCTACATCCGCAAAGAACACTCGCTGATGATCGGCGAACGGACGGCGGAAGAGCTGAAGATCCGCATCGGCACCGCCTACCCGTCGGGACGCAAAGGGGAGGAGTTCGCCGAGATCCGCGGCCGCGATCTGGTCACCGGATTGCCGAAGACGATCCGCGTCTCGGCCATGGAGACCTTCCGGGCCATGCAGGAGAACATCGAGGCCGTCGTCAGCGGCGTCAAAGAGGTGCTGGAACGGACACCGCCCGAACTGGCGGCCGACATCATGAACAAGGGCATCGTCATGACCGGCGGCGGCTCGCTGCTCAACGGCCTCGATACGCTGATCGCCAAAGAGACGAAGCTCCCCGTCCATGTGGCCGAAGAGGCCATCTCCTGTGTCGCCCTGGGGACGGGACTGGCCCTGGGGATGCTCAACTACCTGCAAAAAAATACGATCCTGTCGAAAAAAGTGATGTAAAGGGGAAAAACCGACACATACTGAGGGCAAGGGAGCCTTTGCTCCGCCACGGCCCCTCGACAGGTTCTCTTTTTCATTATCGCAGGAAAGTGGGAACGACGACGTGCACAAAAAGGTTCGCAAAGCGATCATCCCCGCCGCCGGGTTGGGGACGCGCTTTTTACCGGCCACCAAAGCCCAGCCGAAAGAGATGCTGCCCATCATCGACAAGCCGACGATCCAGTTCATCATCGAAGAAGCCATCGCCGCCGGCATCGAAGACATCCTGATCGTCACCGGCCGGAACAAACGGGCCATCGAGGATCATTTCGACCGCTCCGTAGAATTGGAGGTCTTCTTGGAAGAGCGGGGAAAATGGGAGCTCCTCGAGTCGGTCAGGCAGATCGGCAGCCTGGCCGACATCCACTATGTCCGTCAAAAAGAACCGCTCGGGCTCGGCCATGCCATCTACTGCGCCCGTTCCTTCATCGGTCAGGAGCCCTTTGCCGTTCTCTTGGGCGATGACGTGATTCATGCCAACAGACCCTGCATCGGCCAGCTGATCGAGGCCTACCATCAGGTGCGGGGCACTGTCGTAGGGGTGCAGCCTGTCCCCAGGGAGCACAGCCGCCGCTACGGGATGGTTTCTCTCGCCGCAGAAGCGGGTACAAACCTGTGGAAGCTGGACGCCATTGTGGAAAAGCCGGAACCGGAGAAGGCGCCTTCCGATCTGGCCGTCATGGGACGGTATGTCATCGAGCCGGAGGTCTTCTGCATCCTGGAAAACCAGGCGCCGGGCAAAGGCGGCGAGATCCAACTGACCGACGCCTTGCACGCCCTCCACGCCGAATGCGACAAGGGGCTTTTCGCCTACCTGTTTGAAGGGATCCGCTACGATGTGGGTGATCGGATCGGCTACCTGAAGGCGACCGTCGATTATGCCTTGCGGCGGGACGACCTGGCCGAAGAGTTTACCGCCTATCTGCAGGAGGTCTTGCAGCGCCGGGAGAGGTGATCTCGGCGCTTTTATCTCGCCGCTCCCACGACTGACTGTATCGGTCGATAACAGGCGATGACGATAACGATTCAGGGAAATCTTGGTTTTTATCTGGCGATCGGAAAAACGGCGCTAAAGTCGCCGTCGCGTCGCTTCGATACAGAAAGAGATGCTTTCTTTTTTTTCGTTTGTGTACCTATGATTCGCGATGTTCGCCCATTCGGGGAGGTGCAAGCTCAAGAGCCGTCAGCGACGGCGAGAGCGCACGAGTGATTCGCGATGTTCGCCTATTCGGGAAGGTGCAAGCTCAAAAGCCGTCAGCGACGGCGAGAGCGCACGAGTGATTCGCGATGTTTGCCTATTCGGGAGGGTGCAAGCTCAAAAGCCGTCAGCGACGGCGAGAGCGCACGAGTGATTCGCGATGTTCGCCCATTCGGGGAGGTGCAAGGCGCAGTGATTCGCGGTCTCTATACATCAGCATCCGGCATGCTGGTTCAGCAGACGAACCAAGACGTGACGGCCAACAACCTGGCTAACGTCAACACCGTTTCCTTCAAGAAGGACCGCGCCGTCTTTCGCGGATTTCCGGAGATGCTTATCCGCCGCATGCACGACTTCAGCCCTGCCGAACCGGGACAAGCCGAGAAAAATCCGCTCATCGGCAGGATAGGCACAGGCGCTGTTGTGGACGCCATCTGGACCGATCCCACCAGCGCCGGCCTGCGGGTAACCCAGAACCCGACCGACCTGGCCATCATCGGTCGCGGTTACTTTGTCGTCATGGGGCCTGACGGTGAAGAGCGATACACCCGCAACGGTCAGTTCTCCCTTCGGGCTGACGGGACCTTGGTCACGACAGAGGGGTTTGCGGTGCAGGGGACAGCCGGCGCCATCCGCATTCCTCAGGGAGGCAACCTCCGGATCGACAGCGACGGTCGGATTTTCAGCGGCGACACGGAAGTGGCCCAGTTGCGCATCGTGGGATATGACGAAACGCCGGGGCAGGCCCCTCCCCTCGTCAAGGCTGGTGACAGCCTCTACCGCTTGAATGAACAGGGAGACGGAGGCGGCGTGCGCGATCTGGCAATAGGAGAGCGGGAGATCCGATCAGGCGCACTGGAACTGGCTAATGTCAACGTCGTTCAGGAAATGGTGCAGATGATCAGCGCCGCCCGGGCCTATGAGGCCAATCAGAAAGCGATTCAATCCCAAGACGGCACGTTGGAAAAAGCTTGCACCGAGTTGGGAAGGGTGTAGGATAAGCGGGCCAGACTGTTTTGCAGAAGCCCGGGAGGGTCTTCAGATTGAGCGTATTTGGAATCGATTGGTCTTTGGATTGATTGGTCTTTGGATCGCTCGTTCTTCGGATCGAACGATCGTTGGAACGCTCGATCTTCGGATTGAATGATTTCCGGATCGGACGATCTTCAGATTGGGCGATCTTCTGACTGATCGATCTTCGGATTGGACGATCTTCGAATTGATTGAACTTCGGTCGGATCGATCGATCCTCGGAACGATCGATATAGGTTATCGTTGATCCTAATTGACGGAGAGGTGAACCCTTATGATGCGCGCCTTGTACTCGTCGGCGACAGGCATGATCGCTCAGCAGTTGAACATGGATACGATCTCCAACAACCTGGCCAACGTCAACACGAACGGTTACAAAAAGAGCCGGGCCGAGTTCCAGGACCTGCTCTACAGCACGATCCGGACCGCCACCGCCCAGGTGCCCACAGGGATGCAGGTCGGTGCCGGCGTCCGTCCCAGCTCCATCACCACCATCATCTCCAGCGGCAACATGGTCCAGACCGACAACCCCTATGACCTGGCCATCACCGGCGAGGGCTACTTCCGATTGATCAACCCGAACAATGACGCCGTGCCTTTTTACACACGTGATGGCAGCTTCAAGCTGGACAAGGAGGGCTACCTGGTCAACGCCGACGGCCTCCGCCTCGACGGCTTCGACCCCTTGCCGGAGGGCGCCACCGATCTGGATATCAACGCCGACGGGATGATCTCCTATAAGAATGCTGTTGGCGAGCGGGTCGACACAGGGCAGCGGATCCAGCTCTACACCTTCCCCAACCCGGCAGGTCTCAACCGCGAGGGACGCAACCTGCTCACCCAGTCCGAAGCCTCCGGCGAAGCCATCGGCGGCGATGCCGGCGCCGATGGCCGCGGAAGGATCGCCCAGCGCTACCTGGAGTCGTCGAACGTGCAGGTCGTCGATGAGATGGTCGCCATGATCACGGCCCAGCGGGCCTATGAGGTGAACACCAAGGCGATCCAGACAGCCGATGAGATGCTGGGGCAGGCGAATAATCTGAAACGGTAACTTCAATAAAGATTAGGCATCTGATCCCCACATCGGTTTTGCAACGGAATTACAGCCAGACACCCTCTAGACATCACCTAGAGGGTGTTTGGCTATAGTTTGACGAAAAAGGGGGAAGCAGGGTTGAGCGCGTTAGGAACACAACAAAAGCGAATCGTTTCGCTATGGACGCTCTTCCTTTTTTTCATACAACTGTTCAGCGTGCCCGGACAATGGCTGCCCAAAGCAGAGGCGGCTTCTTTTGCAATACAAAGCATCGACTACAGCTACGGCGACGGATTGACCCGGCGATTGACCATCCGAGCAAATCAGTCCTTGGAAGGCGCCGTGATCGATATCGGTGGCGGACAGTTTACATTCCCCAAGATCACCAGTGCGAGCAGCACAGTCACCTTAGATCTGCCAACCGGATTACTCTCGGGACAGAAATACGACCTGACAGTCAGCAAAGGCACAACCGACTTCGTGACAGTGAAGAATGCGATCGATATGGATCCGCCCTTTAGCATCACAAACCTGATTGGCTCCTACAACATCGATGTCAGCAACCCCGGTCAGCGAGAGATTGTAGGGAGCAACTTCAAAAATGATCCAGGAACAACATACATCATCAACGCCGGAGACTCGCCGCCAAAGAATGCGACAGTGATCGATAACACGAAAATCAGATTTGACTCACCAGTCACCACGACCTTTGGCACCTTCAATGCCTATCTGCGTGAAGAAAATAAAATCAACAAGGGAAGCACCGAACTGACGGGGCAAACGGAGGCAGTGGAAATCAACCGGTCCTACCAGAAAGTGTTTGGTCCCTTTAACTTTTGGCCGGGCGGGACGCCCAATCTGCCAACTATCCACGCTGTAGAGAACCTTTTTCCCTATGCGCCAACAGACGGTTCAGCACCGCAGAAACAGTGGGGTTCAGCCGATCCGGATGACCTGTATGACCAGAATGGGCAAAAAGGCTACCTCATCAAGATCAGCGGCCTCAACTTCAAGACGTCGAGCGGGACACAGAACATGGAAGCCTACATCAATGGAATCAAGTACCCTATTGAAAGCGCCGATACGACCGGTTCTCCGCAATCGATTCAGGTTCGCCTCACCGGGTTGAACCTGGTCAACCAAGACGGATTTACACCTGTGTCCGTTGGCCTGCGCAATACAGATGGATTCCTCACGGTCGAGCAACAAGCCTTTTGGCTGGTTAAGAATCCCTACCGCCTACGGATCGAAGGCACTGACCGGCAAGCTTTTATGGATGGCAAAGATAGCAATGGGAACGTCAAAGAAATCACCATCTACGATGACGGACAGAAATTTGATCAGGACAAATTCGACGGAACCACGCGCACCGTCCAAGGCTTGCCCAGCTACCCGCAAGTTCGCTTTGGGCCATCGAGCACATCAAACAGTTCCGACGCCGTCACGATTGAAGGCAAAGGCAAGCTGAAGGTGAAAGTTCCCCCCGGTCCGGTGGGGTCATGGGAGATTAAAGTGATCACTCGATACGGCACCAGCACATATAGATCCTTCACCTATCTGCCGTACCAGAGCCGACCTACCCTTACCGGTTTTGTCACCGATCCGAACAGCACAGCCTCCCCAGATAAGACAGCCAAGACGAAGCGGGACAGTCCCTATAAAACCTACATAAAGGGAACCGAGTTTTACAGCAATGCGAGCGGAGCGCCGCCTCAGGTTTTTGTCGGCGAACGGCCATTGCCGGCAAACAGCGTAACGTATATCAACCCTCAGATATTGGAAGTCACCTTTCCCACATGGCCGGAGCCTGGAACCTATCGAATCAAGGTGCGGAACCCCGATGGCGGTGAGACAAATGAACAGGATGTTCAATTCACCTACTTGAGCCTTCCGAAAATCACCAAGCCGGAACCGTCAAAAGTCGGAACAAAAGGCGGTAACATCGTCCGACTCAACGGTCAAGACTTCATGAAAGGGCTCCAAATCTTCATCAACGATAAGGCCGGCGTCAACAACTACGCTGTCCCCGATAACGTTGTGGACAACGTCTACAGCATCCAGTGGAACTCCCCGACAGAACTGTTTTTCCGTCTGCCCGACAGTCTCCCGGCAGGAACGCTGACTCCGACGGACGATGCTTTTATCACGATCGTTAACCCCGATGGCGAGAGCTACACCTACAAAGACGGATTCTTCATCCGCGATCCCCAACGCTCCCCCCAGATCGATTCCGTCGTCCCGTCAAAATCGCCAAGGGGCGGCAACATTGAAGTGATCATCACCGGCAACGATTTTGATGAAGACGCCGTCGTCTACTTTGCCAATACACCCGTTTCCGGACCGGGCAAGGTCACACGAGTCAGCGACAAAGAGCTGCATGTCATTGTTCCGCCTGTCAAAGAGATTTACCCCTTTCTCGACGATAACACCAACATCGGCATCCCCATCCCCATCCGTGTCATGAACATATGGGACGCCAGCGCTTCCCCGCCTTATAGGGGCTTCCAGTACAAAAACACATCAAGCACCCCCAAAGCAGACTCGCTCCAACCTGCTGTCGGCAGCGTCACCGGCGGGACCTATGTCGTCATCTTGGGGAGCGGTTTCATCCCGGGCACCGGCAACGATGGACGCGCTGGCAGCGACGGGAACACGGTCGATAACACGGTCGTCTACTTTGGATCGCAAGAAGTGAAAGCGCACCGGGTGACAGCCAACCTCATCGAAGTATTCGCCCCGCCGTCGCCGAATGGACAGCCGGGCCCCGTCGATGTCCGCGTCATGAACCCCGATGGCGCGACGGCACTGCTGAAGGGCGCCTACACCTATAAGATGGTGGATAGCTACCCTCGCATCGACAGCGTCACCCCCCGGTATGGTCCGACGACGGGCGGCACAGAGATCGCCGTCAAGGTGAGTGATTACCGCGATGGAGGCAAGATCTTCATCGGCGGTAAAGAGGCGCCTCTGATCCAGGTGTTGCCGACCTCCGACGATACCGATCCCAGCAACGGCGCCGCCTACAAAAACATCTATGTGCGCACGCCGGCCCATACGGTGGGATGGAAACGGGTCGTCATCTCCAACCCCGACGGCGGCTCCGGATTCACCGAAGCAGAGGGGTACCTCTATGTCGCGCCGGGAAGCACACCGTCGGTCGCATCAGTGAGCCCGAACAATGGCACAACGACAGGCGGCATCACCGTCGTGATCCAAGGCAACGACTTCCGCGATACGATTCGCAACAACACCGATAAGCCGATCACCTTCCAGACCATCGAAGGCGCCAAAACAGTGGCTCCAGGCTCGACAATCATCGTCCTGCCGCAAGTGACCTTCGGCGGCGTCCCGGCCAAGTCAGTTAAAAAGCTGAATGATCAAACCATCGAAGCCGTCGTCCCTGTCAACAGCAGCGGCGCCAAAGATGTGACCGTCACCAACTGGGACTTTGGCACAGCCACATTGAAAAAGGGCTTTGTCTACACAGGGACGAACCCCGCCATCACCGCCATTTCCCCTTGCGGTGCAGATGTGGACGATCCGACCCGCCCTGTCATCTATATTGACGCCAAGGATCTCGTCTATGACGGAACAGGCTTCATCGTCCGCTTCGGCGAAAGCAACCGGACTCCCGGAACCGGCCCCTATGACGTGACCAAGACGCGCATCGGCGAAGACGTCAGCGGGACAGGGATTGAAGTGGTCACATACGACGCAACGACTCGACGCGGTGTCTACCGTGTTACCGTTCCCCTGTTGAGTAAACTCTTCAACTATTACAATGAGAAGGACCCCAATCACTGGATTCCCATTCACATCTATAACCCGGATGGGCAGCGGGTAACCTGGAGCGGAAAATTCCGCCTGTTCAATGATGAACAGGGACCGGTCATCAACGCCATTGAACCGACAAGCGGTTCGGCCATCGGCGGCACGCCTGTGCGCATCAAGATGACCAACCTGCTCATCGATTGGAACAAAAAAGAACAGTGGCCCTACTTCGTCTTTGGCGGCATCCGGGTCATGCCCAATGACGCCAACGGAGATATCAACTACCCGGCTGACCCGAACAAGGATCTGAGCAGTGAACCGGTGCGCCTCATCACCCCGGGAAACAGCCTGACAGATCAATGGGAGTGGGAAGTCGTCCTCCCCGCCTACCCCTGGCCTACCGACCCGGCTTGGCAGGACAAGAAGGAATTCCCCGTTCAGGTCACGGCCGTTAGCCGCCTCGACTGCACGAGCGGCGTCGCCACAGACTCCTTTACCTACACCAAACCAAAAGGCGGACTGGACCTGGTTCGCATCACGCCCGACCGCGCCCCTACCGACGGCAACCTGCCGGCAGTGATCACCGCCGCGATCAATGCCAACTCCAAAGGCTTCATCCAGGAAGGCGGAATGCCGCAGGTGCTCTTCGGCAATGTGGAAGCGACAGTCACCAGCGTCACCCCTAAAGAACTGTCTATCCTGATCCCGCCCCATGAGGTGGGCAAGGTGGACATCACCGTCATCAATCCGGACGGCTCAGAAGGGCATCTGTACCAGAAGTTCACCTACACCCAGATGCCCTTGATCGAATCGATCAAGCCGAACGCCGGTCCTGCTTCAGGGAGCACTGAAGTGGTCATCAACGGGAGAGGCTTTGTCACCGGTGCAAAAGTGACCTTCGGTGCGACGGCAGCAACGGTCCTCTCCACGGAAGACAGCGTCATCCGCGTCAAGACGCCGCCTGGTCCGGCCATACCGGGAGATAACACCAAAGCCGCTGTCGACGTAACCGTCACCAACCCTGACGGCAGTTCCCATACACTGACGAACGGATTCACTTATTACAAAGATGACGGATTGCCGGAAGAGGCGCCGGTCATCATCGCCAAAGCGGTCAGCAAAGACACCATCCGCCTCTCCTGGCCGGCCGTCAACATGGCCAAGGCGTATGAAGTAGAACTGTCGGAGGGGGAACGGGGCAACTACCGCCTTTATGAGAACGTCCCTACAGACCGCAAACAAGGCGATCAACTCTACACCCTCGTGAAGGGGCTGCTCCCGAAGACCAAGTACTGGTTTCGTGTCCGCGCCATCTCTTCGATCGGCCTTGGACCCTATTCGGAAGAGGTGTCCGCCACCACCACCGATGAAAGCGGCTTCGATGGTTTCGGGCAACCGGATAGCGAGGTCGTCATCACGCCGCAAGGCGCCAAATTGATCCTGCGCAAGAAGGTTGAAAAATACTACGACCTGCGGACCGGCGCCATGGGGGCAGCCAAAACCAAAGCCGTCTCCTTTGCGCCCGACGCCCAGGGGTATGCCAACCCGGTGCTCCTCGACAGCGGCGAGTGGAAGGTGCTGATACCGCCCCTGGCCATCCGCTACAATGGTGGCAACCTGACCGATAGCCAAGGCACTCTCCAAGTGGGACCGGCCCCTGCCGAGCAGGCAGAACGCGCCTTGTTGAGCAACCGCTTCCGCAGGCCCATCTCCAAAGTCTTTGAAGTTCAATTGATCTATGAGAAAGACAAAGAAGCCTTTGCGCCGGCCCGCTTTACGCAAGCGCTCACATTGACACTGAACTACCAGACGCCGCCACTCGGCAAGAGACCGAACCTATACTACTACGATGGCATGAGTCGCACATGGGTCCGCGTAGAATCCTTTATCGATCCCGTCGCGCTGTCGGCTGCCGTAAACCGCGCCGGATATTACGCTATCTTTGCCGATTAACGGGTGTGATACAGAACAGCAAACGAGGCGCGATGAATAAGAGGTGCAATATTCCATGACGAGAGTGTCCCATAAAACGCACGCCCTGTATCTGAGTGCCGCCTTGATGCTGACGCCGTTGACGTTAACGCCGCTGTCGGCAACGTCGACAGCGGCGGCGGCGCAGGCTGTACTGCCGAACCAAATCGCCGGAGTTTCCTACGCCTCGAACCTGATCCAGGGGGCGACGTTCACCGATACGGCAGGACATTGGGCAGAGGAGTCCCTCTTCATGGCCGGGGTGCACGGACTCATTGTGGCCGACAGCCAGGGCAAAGCCAATCCCGATGCCCTGTTCTCCAAACGAGACGCCTTGTTGGGCATCGCCCGGTTGGCGGGTTGGATGCCCGAATTACAGACGCCGGGGAAACGACCCCTCACTGGCGACACATGGACTGTCTGGGGACGGCGGATCATCGACATCGCCCAAGCTAAAGGTCTCTTGGGCAACCCGGCGCGGCCGCTGACGGGGACCTGGGATGACCCGGTGACCCGGGAAGAACTGGCCTTGTGGACCGTGAAAGGCTTGCAACTCCCGCCCGTCAAGGAAGGAGTCGTCAATACCTACACCTACACAGACTGGAACCTTTTGAACGCCGACTCCGTCCCTTACATAGAGACCGCTTTGCGGGAAGGGCTGATCAATGGCCGCATGGAAAAGGGCCAGATGGTGTTCCTGCCGAAGCAACCCGTCACCAGAGCGGAAGGCGCTTTCGTCCTGGTCAACGGGCTGAAAAAAGCCTTGCCGGCACAAAATCGCCTCATCATCCCTGTCAGTGTCAATGACATCGACGACACCGATCCGGCGCCGGGCGGCGTTCGCACCCGCCGGATCCATCTCGTCGGTCCGGGGGGGGAGAAGACCGCCCTGGCGATCAACGGTTCTACAGCCGCCAGCCCTTGGGGCGAAGGCATCGCTGTATGGAAAGAGGGTGCGAAAGACGGATACGCCTTAGCGCCTGGCGATCAAGGCGAACTGTATACGTTGCCGGCCCTCAACGGACAGATCAGCAGTGCCTACCTGTTAAAAGTCCTTCCCGGCAGCCGAACCTTTGAAGGCAACCTCATGAACCATGACCCCCAGACCGGTCAGATCGTCATCCTCGATCCCTGGGGCAGGCTCCAGCGAGGGCAACTCAGTCCGGGAGCGCACATATGGATCAGCGGTGAAGAACGGAAGATGGCAGATATCCCCGGCGGTACCTACCTGCACGTCGAGGCTGCCGGCGATCGGATCACCACGATCACGGCCGACCTGCCTGTGGCCGATCCCGGCGCCATTCCGAACGAAAGCAAGATTCGCCAGGGTCGGCTGTCCTCTGTCGAGGCTAACGGGGTGCGGATCATCGATGAGCAAGGACGAGACGTCTACTATCCCTATGCGCCCGGCGTAGTTGTCCGCCAAGGACAGGAATACGCCACCCTCGACGACCTCACCATCGGCGATCCGGTCAGCTTGCGCTTATCCGACTATCGTGGTAGCGCGATCGCGGTCATCGAGATACCGGTGCGCAATCGAAAAGTCGAAGCCGTATACCGAGGAACGATCACCCACATCAACCCCGTCACCCAATGGATCACCTTGCGCGAAGTGAGCAAGTTTGTCGGCGGAACCTGGACGAGTGAAGCCGGTCAGATGCAAAGCCGCATCGGCCAAGCGGGCGCCGTCAGCATCAACGGACAACCTGTTGCCAAAGAAGCCTTCCTGCGCTACGGCAAAGGCCGGAAAGTCATCTTCAGCGCCAGCGACGGCTTTGACGGAAAGACGATCACCCGGATGGCCCTTTTGAATGGAACGATGGAGACCTTCAATGATCGCGTGAGCAAACTCGACGTGCCGGGAGGCAGCCTGCGCCTCGATATTGATGGCAACTACCTGTCCATCGACAACTCGACCATCATCCTGCGCAATGGCCGTCTTGTCGATCCGAAGCAGTTGCAAAAGGGTGATCCGATCCTGGCATTTGCCGACGCGACACGCAATGGGTATCGAGCCGCCTTGATCACCGTCGATAAAGACCACATGCAAACAACCGAAGTCGGGGATGGGCTGGTGCAGGGCTCTATCCGCTCCATGGACAAAAACGGGAAAATTGTGCTGCAACTCTACAGCCGCTATCGAGACAACAGCTGGACCCGCTTCTCTGGAGCCGATGGGGTCTACTCGATCAAACCCACCTACAATACCGTCGTCTATGACTTCCGCGGCGCTACATCGTCGCGAATCCCCATCAGCGACTTCCTGAGCCAAGGGCCATCGGGCCAGTTCGATGACACCTATTTGTATGCCTTCGTCCAGAACGGGAGTGTTCTGGCCATCGCGCTGCAAGCTGATGGGCCGAGCACAGAACAGCCGCCGCAGGATCGGACGACCTTGGCGCGCATCAAGAGCATCAACAGCACCGACCATAGCGTCGTCCTGGAGCAAGTGCGCGATTGGTCGGATGCCAGTCGCCGCTGGCTGCCCAACAGCACAACCCCCACGGTCAGCTTGAACGGCGCCGTTGTCATCGACAAGCGAGATCTGATCGACAGCAGCGATCTTCGCGTCAACGACACCTGCCTCTTTATCCGTGATTCTCAAAGCGGGCGAGCTCGCTTCATATTCCGACAATAAGGAGGCAAATTTCGTCAATGGGCAAATTATCCCGCTGCATTGGAAGTGCAATGATTCTGTTGGGATTTACCGCCTCGATCCTCGTTAGTCCCTCGACAGCGAGAGCGGAGTCGAGCAACCTGACGATCGAAGGAGGTGTCTCCAACGAGTATGACTACTCGGAATACGTCTTCGTCACCGGCGAACCAATCCTGATGAAGGGAACCTTCAAAGTCACTGTCAGCGCAGGAAGGGGTGACACGACGACAACGAAGATCACCTACACCTTGGCCGACGACACCGGAAAGAACAAACTGAGCCGGTCGACCACCTTTGTCGAGATGAGCGCCAACCGGGAAGACAAAAACCAGGTGGTGCGGACATCCCAGGTGGATAAGTTCAGTGAGAGCATTCAGATCGACGGTGTCAAGTATAAACTGGAGGATTACCGGCTGAACAAATCGACGCTCATGGACAGACACCCTGTGGTCGACTACTACAGCGGCAATTGGGAAGGTCGGAAGATCTACAGCGTCAACAAAACCGCCGGACGTCTTACAGTGGATATCTCAGGAAACACTGTCGGCTATGATCACAACTGGGGTCGATCCGAGACGCAGCGCATGACGCAAATCCTTCAATACTCTCCCGGAAGCAGCAGCACTGCTGCTGCTTCCGGACCGGATTTGACCCGATCCTGGGACGGGCAAGTCGACTTTACCATCAACTTGTCTACAGACCGGAATCTTTCCTACCAATACAACGACCCAGTCAACATCAGCTTCGACGGCGGTTATCTCATCCACGAACAAGGGAGTTCGACCATCATTGCCAAGTATGACCTGCCCTATCGGTGGAACAACAGCGATCGCGACCGTGGCGAGAAGCAGTGGTCTTGGCTAACGACACCGAAAGTGCACCGCATGTTTGTGCCTAATTATGAAGACATCCGCAACCATTGGGCGGAGAGGGATATCCAACGCCTGGCGGGTGTCAAGGCATGGGAGATGCAACAGGGGTACTTTGGGCCGTCCCAGCCGATCACACGGCTTGATTTCGCAAGGGCTTTTGTCCAGACCTTGGGCGTAATCTCTCCCGACGGACCCCAAGGTATGATCGCCTACACAGCCGGTTATCCGAACCTGCCGCCGCCGGGTGAAAAAGCCACAGCGAAAAAACCGACGGCAAGCATGAACACCAGCGCCTATAACGGCGCCACAGGGACGCCGCGCAGCCGAACCAAGACGGCGCCGCCACCGTCTCCCTTCGCCGACATCACACCGACTGCCTCCGGCTATGATGAGGTAAAACTGGCTGTAGAAAAAGGCATTCTGACCGGAGTCAGCTCCACCCGGTTTGATCCTTATGGCTTGTTGACGCGGGAACAGGCGGCGACAGCCATCGTCCGCGGTTTGGGCTTAGCGACGTTGGCCCCGTCCGGCGCCCCGCCTCTGCCCTTTTACGACGATCGAGATATCAGCCCCTGGGCGAGAGATTCCATTTATGTGGCGCAAGAGTTGGGCATCATCAGCGGTGACGCCTACGGCTACTTCCGCCCGGGCGAAACGCTCACCCGCGCCGAAGCGGCGGCGATGCTCGTTCGCGCCGTTGACTTCCTTCAGCACACGATGAAGCAGGACTATCGTGACCGCCTGTTAAACATGAATTGAGAAAGCAGGTGAATTCATGGTCCACCGTAAATCTCTTTCCAGCCTGTTCATCACGCTGTTCTGCTTTGTCCTATCGGCCTTGTTGCCGCCGTCTCTGCCGCAGGAGCAAGACAGCGCTTTTACGCGGGTCGATATGCTGACCGTCGCCCAAGCCGCCTACGACGCACCGTCGCAGCCGACCTTGTCGATCGTGGGCAAAAACCAGGTTAAGGTGGCATGGACCTATACGGGCGCCGCTCCGGCCAACAGCAAGTTCAAGATCATCGACCTGCAATATGATTCAAACGGCACTGAACTGGATACAATGACCTACTACCCGACGCAGAAGCAGTATTCGAAGAGTATCAGGCTCGATGACGGTCTGCACAAGCTTGCCGTTGTGCTCGTCACGCCGGTCGGTGAACGCTTTGTGTCAACATATCAAACCATTGATGTACAAGAACTGGCCGCGCCGAGCAATCTGACCGGCGCAAAACAGGGAAGCCGGGAGATCCTCTGGTCCTGGACGGATAATTCTTACGGCGAGACTGGCTTTAAGATCTACGACGAGAACGATGACCTTGTTGGAAGAGTGGACGCGAACAAGACATCCTTCCGGGAATCAGGCTTAAAGCCGGACACGCGGTACACCCGTTATGTGAAAGCTTATAAAGCGACTTCTGGCATCGATCCGGCTCGGGAAAGCAACGCATCGAACGAAGCGAGTGAGCGGACTGATAAATGGGACAGCAGCACCGGCAATTCCGGCAGGTCAAAAGACCGAAGCCATATTGCCGATGCCTTGGAAGGCGCTTTGAAATTCACCGTCTCCCCCTCCGATATCGTCCTCATCAATCCAGGTGATATCGAAGGCATCGATAGATCGGTGAAAACGGAAAAAAACCGCTTTGTGGCCTTTGCGGGTGGCGCTTTCAAAGGATACTCCGGCGGCAGCGTACGGATCAGCACCCCAGATGTGGAACTGAAGATTCCGACGAAATACCTCGATCGCCCTGAAGACTCGGGCGGTTCAGCCGTTGGCCTGCAAGAATACGTCGACAACGCCGCGTCGGCGCCGCCGGGAAGGGTGCGTGTCGGTTCGGCTTATGAATTCTCCCTGATCAAATACTCCAACTACAGCAACAATGGCTATTCCGACGATGACTTTCATGACGATCCCCTTTATCTCTCCTTCTTCTATGATTACTGGCGAGTCAGCAACCCGGCTTCCTTGAAAATCTACCGACTGAATGGCAGCACATGGACAGAAGTGGGCAGCTCAGTCAATACGGCCGACCGCTCGGTGAACGGGCGGATCGAAGAGTTTGGCCGCTACGCCTTGTTTGAGACGCCGACGGGAACAAGCGGGATCTACCCCGGTACAAGCCAGACCTATGGACCGGGCAGTTACGGATATCCGGGCTTCCATCCGATCCAGCAGACACCGGCCGGTTATCCGCCAGGTTTTGGACCCGGATACGGCCCGGGCTACAGCATGAACAGCCCCGGTTATGATCCGAGCCGGTATGACGCGACAAACAGCTATGGTGCCTACCCCGGCGCATACGGAACCTATCATGGATCACAAGGCGATGGAAGCACAGGCGCAAATCTCTTCAGCAGCGCGGCGCAAGCCCCCTTTATCGACCTGGTGGGCCATTGGGCGCGCCCGCAGGTGGAAACGCTGGCCGGACGGGGCCTGATCAACGGCACAGCGGCCAGAATCTTTGAGCCGGATAGGCCGATGACCCGGGCCGAGTTTCTTACCCTGCTGATGCGTGTCGTCGGCAAGAGCACGCCCATGGCCGGGCCTGTGCCCTTTGATGATGTTCGGGCTGACGCTTGGTTTGCCGGCGCGCTGCGCCAGGCGATCCAACAAGGGATCATCACGGAAGGGAGCATCTTCTTGCCGAATAGCCCGATCACCCGTCAAGACATGGCGGCCTGGCTCGGGAGAGCGCTCAACGGCAGGATGATCCTGAGCAATGGGGGCAGGCCGGAGCACTTCTCCGACTGGTATCAAACAACGGAGAACCTGCGCGACAGCATCGCCCGGACGGTGCGCGCCGGCTTGATCAGCGGACGTCCTGACGGAACCTTCGACCCCTGGGGGTCGACCACTCGCGCAGAAGCCGCCACGGTGATCACTGCCTTTTTGAACCAGGTCCGCTGAGGATGGGAGTGGAAGGGATCAGGCCGGGCAGGTTGGCAACGGGAGACCAGTCGTGTTAAAATACGGCTAGATCGGGACTCTAGTGCCGGGAGAAGGGGAATACGTGGCGAACATTGTACTTTCCGGTTATTTTGGATATGACAATGCCGGCGATGAGGCGCTGCTCAAAGCCATGATTGAGACACTGAAACGGTTGCGTCCTGACGTGCGCATTGTCGTCTTATCCGGAAAGCCGGCATTCACCCGACGACTGCACCAAGTGGAAGCGGTACATCGCTATAACCCTTTTTCCGTTATCTTGGCTTTGTCGCGAGCGGATCTGGTGATCAGCGGAGGCGGCAGTCTCCTGCAAGATGTGACCGGAATCCTTACGATCCCCTACTACCTGCTTGTCATCGTGTTGGCGCGTCTGTTTGGAAAAAAAGTCATGTTTTATGCGCAGGGGATAGGTCCTGTGCGCAGAGCCTTCGGCAAAACCTTGATCCGCATGGTGGCGAACAAAGTCCACTTGATCACCCTGCGTGATTTTCCGTCGCAGCAGCGGCTGCGTCAGTGGGGGGTGGAAGCGCCCCCCATCGTCGTGACTGCCGATCCTGTTTTTTCGTTATACAAACGGCGAGAGCATCCCATCTCCCGAACAACAGGACCGAAACGGGTTATTTTTAGCCTGCGCCGTTGGCCAGACTTTACCGAATTGGAATCGTCCGTCTTGGCGGTTGCAGAATACCTATTGTCGCAGGGGTGGCGTGTCTCCTTTCTGCCGATGCATCGCACAGAAGATACCCGGTACAGCATCGAATTGGCTTCTCAGTTGAAGCACCCTGCCGTTGAGGTGCTTCAACACCATACCGATTTTCACGGAGCAATAACCTCGATTGGGGAAGCAGACCTTGTGATCGCCCTTCGATTGCATGCCTTGATCTTTGCGACCATGCAAGGCGTTCCTGTTGTGGGCATCGCCTATGACCCGAAGGTAAAAGACATGATGAATGAAATGGGCAGACCTGCCTTCGGAGACGGGGCGCCGCTCCATCCACAAGCACTGTTGGCGGAAGTGCGGCGAATTTTGGATGACTACGATGCGGAGCGGGAAAAAGCCCGGCTCTGGGCAGAACAGATGAGCGAGCGTTCCGAAAAAACGGCCAGCATGGCTGTAGGACTACTTGAAGATAGAGACGCAATCCATCACGCGGAGGCCGCTGAGCCATGGGGCAAGTAAATGCGACAGAACGATTCCAACCTATCGAAACGGTGAATATTCTCGGAACACCTGTGCACAGGTTGAGCATGGCAGACACTGTCATGGAGATCGAGAAGCGGATCGAAGCGGGCGGTCGCCATCAGATCATAACGGCCAACCCTGAGATCCTCTATCATGCATACAAAGACCCGTATATACAACAACTCCTAACAGAGGCGTCGCTGGTTACTGCCGACGGGATCGGTGTCGTCTGGGCTGCGTCGTTATTGGGCAAACCGGTGCCCGAGAGGGTCACCGGCATCGACCTGATGAGCGTCCTCTTAAACAGGGCGGCTGAAAAGAAATGGCCCTGCTTTTTTTACGGAGGTCGTCCCGGACGCAGAGGAGGTTCGAAAGAGGAAGGACGGTCGGTTGCAGAGGAAGCCGCTCGGCGCTTATGTGACGAATTGCCTGGTCTGCTGATCGCCGGGACAGCCCATGGCTATCTGTCAGCCGCAGAACAGGCGGCGTTGCACCTGCAGATCGAAGCAGCGAAGCCCCGCCTGCTTTTTGTCGGTTTGGGCGCGCCGAGGCAAGAACAGTGGATTCGGGACTATCTGCGAAGGACCCCGTTGAGGGACATCGTCGCCATCGGCATCGGCGGCAGCCTTGATGTCTTTGCCGGTCGTGCCCAACGGGCGCCGCAGTGGTGCCAAAAATGGCACATGGAGTGGCTCTACCGGCTTATCAAAGAACCGGCGCGATGGAGGCGGCAATTAAACCTGCCGCGTTTTGTTTGGGCAGTACTGCGACAAGGGAAGGAATAAGCCCACAGGGGGGAGATAAGACTGATGGAACGAGTTGACTCCCTGCGAAGATCAATAGCGCTGGGCCTGATCCTTGCTCTCCCTTGGGCGGGGCTCCCCTTTGGGAAAACAGCCGTTGCGGCGGAAAGGCCCATAGGGACGCCGACGACAACACAAGCTAAGCCCGAGCTCTTAAACGATCGGACCCGAGATATCATCGGCGCATCGCTTGTCGCGGTGCCGGAAGTCATCCACAAAAAGGGCCTTCAAGGGCAGGGAGAAGTCATCGCTATCGCCGACAGCGGGCTGGACAGCGGCGATCTGAATAACCTGCATCCGGACTTCAGGAACCTATCGGGAAGCCTGCCTAAGGTATTGAACATCAGATCCTGGGCGGGAGGACCGACAGCCGACACCAGCGGCCACGGCACCCACATGGCGGGAATCGCCGCCGGCACCGGGGCGGCTTCGCAAGGAAAATACCGAGGGATGGCCCCCCAGGCGAGCCTTTACATCCAGGGAATCGTCGACAAAGCCGGTCAGGTGACGCCGCCGGAAGATATAAGCAAACTGTATGAACCTGCCTACAAAGCCAACGCCTACATCCATGTGAACGGATGGGGAACGCCGGGAAATACATACAATAGAACGGCCTTAGAGACAGACCGCTTTTCTTTTCAGCATAGAGATTTTCTTGCCATATTTGGCGCGGGAAACAGGGGTCCCGATCCAAACAGCCTCACCTGCGAAGGAACCAGCAAGAACGCGCTCGTTGTCGGCGCCTCCGTCAGCGCCCGGCCGAGCGGTTCTTCAGGCGGCGGCGACGTCCAACAGATGGCGGAACTCTCCAGCCGCGGCCCCACGACGGATGGTCGGATCAAGCCGGACCTGCTTGCGCCGGGTATGGCGATCATCTCGACCACTCCTCGCCTTGCGGGCCTTCCCGAAGATGAAGCTCACTTATACCGGCGGATGCAAGGGACAAGCATGGCTGCCGCGGCGACAGGCGGCGCTGCGGCGCTGTTGCGCCAGTACTACCGTGAGGTGGAGCATAGAGAACCCTCAGCAGCACTGTTAAAAGCCGCCTTGATCAACGGCGCCCGAAGCCATGTGGAAAATATGTCCGGTTATGAGAATACCTTTGGCCTTCTCGACGTAGGCCGCTCCATTCTATCCCTCTATGAACAGAGCTTTGCCTCTATCGATGAGAAAGAGGGCGTAGCTGCCGAGGAAAAAAAGAGCTATGAAGTAAAAGCCTGGACAGAGAAGGCGCCGTTGAAAGTCACCCTCGCTTGGACCGATCCGATCGATCGAGAGGGACGTCTCGTCAACGACTTGGATGTTACCGTCATCGCTCCTGATGGAACGACCTATACGGGCAATGCGCACATGGGTGTGATCGGACGCGACCGGAAAAATAACGTCGAACAGATCATCATCACAAAACCGCAGTCTGGAACATACCGCATCATCGTTTCCGCCGTGACGATCGCCCGTGACCGGCAGCCTTTTGCGGTGGTGATGGGACAGCCGTTAGCAGAAGCCGAATCGGCCGGCGGTGCCCCTCTGCAGGACATTGCCCGAAACCAGACGTTGACGTTGCGCTGGGTCATCAACGACCAGGTAAGAAAAGAGCCGGAAGTGACCTTCCCCAAGGGAACGCAGTGCTATCTAAGCCCTCGGCGAATTTATGCCGTTGCGCGTGCAGTACGCTTGCGCAGTGTGGATGTCACGATCATCGGTGGGAAAAGCTACATCCTTCCCACTGAACCGGAACTGACCGATCAAGCGTATGTCTTGGATACGCAAGCGGCGCTTACGATCAATGGCCAGGCAACGCCGCTTTGGCCGTCGGAGGCGAAAGGAGCCGCAGCCCTCGTCTGGGTGCACCCGGGCAATCAAAAAGCCGTACAAATCGACGCCGTTTATCGAAAAGTGGAGGGCAGGCTGGAGCAGTGGTCAGTCGAAAAAAAAGAACTGAAGCTCTTCGGAGACAGTAAAGTCTACCGCGCGCCGCCGGACATATCGATTCAAACTGTCACAAAGCCGGAAGGAGAGGCTTGCGTACCGGGCCCCATCATCGCCAATCGTCCGGCCGATTCGGTGTTGCCGGGGAGTCAGGTGCGCCTCACCATCGATCCCCAGCGTCAGATAGTCACCCAGATCGAAGTAGTGCGCACTGTCGTGCAAGGCCTGCTGATAAAGTCTCCGAACAAAGAAGAAGTAGAGTTAGAGGGATATGGCGCGCTTCCTGTCTTAAGCGGCGCGACGATACTGCGCAACGGTGAGAAAGTCGACCTGCGGGAACTGCGCAGCGGCGACTATGTTCAGGCGAACCTCATCGGTCAGGAAAGGAAAGCCTATGGTGTGGTGGCCACAAGCCAATCCCTCTGGGGGAAGATCGTTTTCGCCTCTGCCAAAGACAAAATGATCTATTTTACCGATCAGTTTCAACGGTTGCACCGCTGTGAGCTAAAAGCCGATGCATTGCTGCAACGATGGGATATGCCCGTCGATCTGACGACGATTCCCATTGGCGCCTGGGGATGGATCACACTGGGCAGCGACAACAACATTCAAGCGCTTCGCATTGTCGAAAGCGAAGCGCCCCGTATGGCCTTGGTACAGCAGTTTGATAAACGGAAAAAAGAGATCCTGACCAATAAAAATGAGCGGATCCCGCTATTCTCTTTGACAGCTGTAACCAAGCAAGGCCTTCCTGTACCGCCGGAACTGATCACGGCCGGCGCTACGATTCAATGGTCGCCAATCGCTGAATCATCGACCACAGGCGGGCAATACGCTGGAGCCGTGACCATAGCGGGAACAGGGAAGCCTGCCAACGAATCAACGCTCACCTTAAATGCATCGCTCATACCTGTCGATCGACAGGTGTTTATCCTCGGCAAGACCAACGGAAGCGATATTTGGATCTACCCCAGCGTCGGGAACGAGAAAATCCATGTGCCTGTGCTCGCGAATGGAGAGTACGCGTGGTGGACAGAACCGGTCCCGGGAGAAAGCGGCTACCAAATCGTAGCCACCTCTGCCGGCGGACAAGTGGTCGGACGGTACCTGACCATACCTCGGTGGAACGGGGGAGAACTGAAAGATCTATCAGGGCATTGGGCGGAGAAAACACTGACCCGCCTCTGGGAACGGGGAATCATCCGCGGCTATCCGGACCGGACATTCCGTCCCGATGAACCCATCGAACGGCAGGATTTGCGACTACTCTATGGACGCCTCTTCGGTGGAGACGACGGCCCTCCAAGCAGCGGTTTTTGGGCACAACAGGGTATCGTCACAGAAAAGCAGCTGGTACAGTTTGTCCAGGAGAAGCGAGCGCGTATGGGAATCCCGACAGAACCTTTGCCAAACTGGCCCCACATGGCAGAAAGCGGATTATCTAAACCAGACAAAGCGGCGACGCGAGCACGGGCCGCCGTCCTACTCGATGAGTTAATTCAATCGATTGAGAAGCACAAAAAAGCAGAAAGCGGACGGTGATATCACTGTCCGCTTTCTGCTTCCATCATCAAGACCACCGTTTGCGTCGCCGCTTCTTGCTCTAAGGAAGCGATTTGTCGTTCCAAGGACTGAATCTTATTCGACAAGGCGGGCTGCTGCATCGCAGGTGCAGTCGCGAGTTGACCTCTTAAGAAATCTACCAGTGCGACCATGTCCTGCAAGGTATTGGTCACATCTTGGTTATCCCTTTTGTTCTCCAGGAGTACCCCTGAGGGAAGCGCTTGGATGAAAGCTTGCAGCCGATCCGGCGGCAGCTTGACAATCAGGTTTTGAATGGTACGTCCTTGCGATTGTTGCAAGCTGACATTTTCAAGCTGACCATTCACCTGAGTGACAGCTTTTTTCACTGCGTCGATGCCGGCGTCAAGAGAGGCGACACGATAGCGAAGCAGCGTCCGTTGGATGACCATGGGTTTGCTCAACAGATAGGTCTTCTCAGTTGCCGCAATACCTTTTGTAGGCTCAGGAGCAGGGGCAACCGGCGCAAGGGCGGGGTGACTTGATTCGGTCGCATCTTGGGGCACTATAACGGCCCTATCCGAAACGGTAGACGGGGGGAGCTCAGTGGATCGGGCGCCTTGACCGGAATAATGCCCGTCTCTATCCGTTGACCTGCGAATATCGCTATCGCTTTGCTCAGGCGAAGGATCGGCATGCTGGACAACTTGTACAGGAGCCGACCCGGGCGGCGCAGATCCCTGCATTGCCACATAGATCCCGCTTCCCGTGCCTACGGCCAATAGAAACAGGGCTGCAGAAGCCATCCAGCGGCGAAAGTCAACGGAACGACCGGAAGCAGACGGTGCAGGGAGCGGGGTTATCTGCTCCCGAGCGATCCGTTCCATCACCTGCGCAGCAAAATGCTCGGGAGGCTGCATCTCCTGTGGAAGCTGCCGTAACGCCCGTTCAGCCTGCCGCCACAACTCAAACTCATGCACTTGTGCCGTGCCGTCACGTACAGGCTTCATGATGCTCACCTCCTTTGTGTCGTCTTCTCTGGCAGAAGTACCCCGAACTGACCGGCTATCGAGGTCAAGACGCTGCGCATCTGCGCCTTCGCCCGGTTGATCCGAGATTTCACCGTGCCGAGAGAAGTATCTGTTGCAGTCGCGATCTCCTCGTAGGAATAATCGTAAATCTCACGCAGAACCAAGACAGTCCGGTGTTCTTCCGACAGGTGTTGCAGCGCCTGTCGGACCATCGCCTTGAATTCCGCCGATTCGAAAGCCTCGAGGGGGTCGCCTGTTGTGGCAGCCACCTCTCGACTGGCCTTAGCGCTGTCATTCCAGTCTTCATCCAACGACTCAACGACCACATTCCGGCCCTTGCGCTTCATATTGAGCCATGTGTTCACTGTAATCCGGTGCAGCCAAGTGCCAAAGTCAGATTCCAACCGGAAGCTCCCAATATACCGATAGGCGCGGATCAATGCTTCTTGTGCCAAATCGTGCGCATCTTCCGGGTTGCCGGTCAGATGAACGGCCAAACCGTAGACACGCCTCTGGTATATCTCCACGAGTTGTGAAAAAGCATGGCTGTCGCCGGATTGGGCGGCGAGGATGAGATCTTTTTGATCGGACAGACTTCCTCTCCCCTATCAAACACCGTCAAGAATCGGTGTCAATACATTAGACAAAAGGAATGAGTGGAAAGTTCCACTCATCCTGAATCAGTCAACCTTTTTTTCATACAAGATGGTTGCGGCGCGGTCAAAATCGTTCCATGTGACGGTAGCACCAAACGCCTCGGCTACCCAACGAACGGGGAGATGGAGGCGGTTATTGGTCACCTCGGGATAGACATCGATCAAGGTGGCCTTGTCGTTCGCAAGCAGCACTCGTTTGTCCGTATACAATTTGACCGTCTTATCGCCTTTAGTGAGTGTCACTTCGCGGGTCGCCTCGTTCCAGCGGATATCTTTATCTGCGATCCCGAGCCCCTTGGCCAGATATCGAACCGGCACATACAGACGGCCATCCTTGTAATAGGGAAGCGCATCATCCATCAACCATTCTTCACCGTTTATCCGATAAGTGTCTTTGCCTAAGGTAAAGGTGACTGTCATCTTTTCTTTCATCGAATTCACAGGTCGTGACGGAGGGGTGTACGTGTTTTTCAGCAGGAAGAGGCCTTGATCCGTTCCGGCGATGACCTGCTTATTCGGGAGAATGACGAGGCTGTTCAAAGTATGTCCGCTGGGAAGACGGACATCTAGAGAAGTCCAAGAGGCTGCGCGATCTTGCGAAATAAAGAGCCGCCCCTCTTTGTCTGCTACATATAAGGTCTGATCTTGGCTGTAATCGGGCGAGAAGGCCATTGCTGCAAAAAAAGTATGTTGGTTGATGCCTTCCATCGTATCGATCCAGGTTTCTCCGCGGCTGGTTGACTTATAGACTCGGCCGTGCCGGCTGAGCGCGAAGACAGAGGCATCTTCTTTGTAGTTTGGCGAGACATAGAACTGTTCAAAAGGCTCCACCCCTCGAATGGCCCGCCATGTCGCCCCGTAATCGGTGCTGCGTTTGTTGTCTAATTCCCGCTCTTCCCCTGTGAAGACAATCCCATCAGGCGTTGCAGCGAAGCGATAGCCCCCTGTCTCCGTTTTCATCATCCAGTTGGCTTGAGCAGGCGGCGTCAGGGCGATCTTCCAGATCTGCGTGCCATAACGAGAGACCCCGAAAAGGACGGCGCCGTTGGAAAGGACAGCAAAATGCGCTGTATCGGCGGGGGCATTGCAGATTTTTGACCACTGTTGTAAGGCGTTGTCCCACTTTTCAACGGCTAACGACGCCTTATCCTCTCCATATAAAGCATACAGTGTGCCGTCGTCTTTCACATACACATTCCAAATCTTATCGTTGCTGATCAGGGTTAACGCATGATCATTGCCTGCCCGGTAGAGCTTGCCGTCCATCAGCAGATAGTACTGATCCGGCGGCAGATCCTTGGTGGCTTTGATCACCGTTACTGCGGTCCGCTGCCCCGCCGGTTGCCACTCCAAAGAAGCAAAAGCACTGGGGACAAGCGACAGAAACAAAAGGGCGATTGCGAATAACTGAAAGAGAAGACGTGATGCCATACATGCGCCTCCTTTGATTATAGAACTACATTCATTATATCGGTTCTGCGAAAGAGAACACAACTACCTTGCAGAACAAGAAATAAATTATAAGGAATAAAATGGATGAATCCCTATGGACAGAAAAGCATTAGCGGCAGCGAATTTTTGTATCAGACAGTCGAACAAAGCCTCTTGACCAATACAATCGCGTAAGGGGGGGTGCAGCCGCGGGAAGTCGACAGCAGAGAAAATAGCAAACCCGATGCGCAAAAGAACACAACCACCAACAAGTAGGAGGAACAATTGTGAACAAGTTGAAGAAAACAGTCGCCTCTTTTTCTGCGGCGCTGATCATGACTACGGCGCTGACTCCGGCTGCCTTTGCCATGACTAACAACTCCGTTGACATCGTCAAAAGCATCGCCGACGACGCGAGCGGCGTCAGGTTGGGCAAACTGACTTTGAAAGAAGACAGCGATTTCCCCAATGATATTCAAGGGGGCTCGTCCTTCACCTATACGCTGCCCTCGGGAATCAAGTTCGCTTCTGACGCTGTCTACGACATGGTCTACTACAATGACCCCGTCGACGGCATCAAGCCCCTCTCCAACAGCGGCACCCACTACGGATTCACTGTTACCAAGAGCGGCGACTACACCCTGACGATTCAAACCCCTTCCGGCCTTCAGGACAATAACGTCGCTGACATGATCTCCGTCCAACCGCTGATCAAAGTGGATGGCTTCGAAGGCGGCGACATCGAAGCCACCATCGATCCCCTCGACTCCGGCGTGACCGGCGGCAAGTTCGTCATCGGTCGTGTGGCCACAGGACAGAAGACAACGGCGTCCGTAATTAAGGTGCAGACCATCGGTGAACAAGACGCCCGCGGCGGCATCATTCGCATCGCTGAAAACTATGCCGGCTCGCTGGGCCAAGTGACTGCTACGGACACCACGCAAGCTCCCCTGTTCACCGTTAAACTCCCCAGCAACTATAAATGGATCGACAGTGCCCTGGACGCCAATGACACCCTCGTCACCGGCCTCGCCGGCTTCAGCGGCGTCACCTTTACGACCGTCGTTGAAAGCGACCGTACCCTGAAAGTCTACGGCGACCTCAGCGGCACCGGCGCTGACCGCGGCATCATCGAGATCACCCCGGGCATCAATGTCAGCGCTGACGCCAAGTACGGCGACATTGTCGCTTCGGTCGAAGGCAAAGTTGCTGATGTATCCGACGCCGACCTCACTGTGGCCACCTATGCCGATTACGGCACGGCCATCGCCGCTAAAGGCGAACTGAAAACCGCTCTGGCCGGCAAGTATGACAACGAACTGACCAAGCTCAGCATCAAAGAAAACATCGCCGGTTCCTTGTTCAAAGGACGGAAGATTCGCGTGGATTTTCCCTCCTGGGTTAAAGTGACTCGCATCAAAAACTGGGACGTCAAAACCGGCGCCAGTGACGCCTTCGTTAAGCCGGTCGTCAACGGCAAAGACAGCTATATCGAGTTCACCTACACCGGCAACGGCGTCGGCTCCAGCAAAGCCGAACTCGAAATCACCCTGGAAGTCTCCGTGAAAGCCGATGCCCAAGGGGATATCAAAGCCGTCGTATCGGGCCGGGCCGGCGCCCAAGGCGAAGCCGTTCTGGGTAAAGCTGTGCAAGCCGTCATGGCCAGCACAGAAGCCCGCGAGCTCCGCGTCGGCGTGAAAAACCAACCCCTGAGCGATATCATCATCGCCGAGACCGACAAAGACCGGATCATGAGCGACAAGATCGACGGCGCCTACCGCAACATCGTCGTGGAACTGTCTGACGGCGTCCAGTGGTCCTCCACCCCGACCGTCCAAGTGGTCGAAGGCAACCTGGAGCTGGATGCAGACAACATCTCTAAGGACGGCTCCTTCCTGACGATCCCCGTGAAATCGGGCAGCACCCAGGCCAGCAAGATCAAGATCTCTGATATCAAAGCCGACCTCAACCGGACTATTCCCGAAGGCGACGTGACTGCCAAGATCAAAGGCAGCGCTCTCGTGGAAAACGACAAAGACGCCGCTAAGTACTATGACAACGCCGGAACTGAACAACCGGGCAACGCCGGCGTCATCGACCCCGGTGAATTCGACCAAAGCACCGCTGTGCAGTTGACCGTGGCCAAAGTCATCACCCCTGCCCCCGGTGAACAAAAGCGCACCGCCGTCTTCCAAATCGGCAACAGCAAGCTGAACATCGGCGGCGTGGAATCCACCATGGATGTGGCTCCCTATATCAAAAATGACCGCACCTACCTGCCCGTTCGCTTCGTGGCCCAAGCCGTCGGTGTCTCCGACAACAACATGATGTACAATGGCTTTGATCAGAGCGTCGTCCTCATCAAAGGCGACCGCGTCGTCAAAATGACCATCGGCAGCAACATCATGATGGTCAACGGCGTCTCGATTCAGATGGATACGGCTCCCGAGATCGTCGCCCCCGGCCGTGTCATGTTGCCTGTCGGCTGGGTTGCCCAAGCCCTGGGCATCTCCGCCCAGTGGGATGGCGCTACCCAAACGGTGACCATCAACTGAGTTCGATTGGAGCAGAAGCCGGCATCATCCGGCTTCTGCTTCAACGTATAACAGCTTGTAATGATGGGGACTGTCCTGAGAAGATGTCGCAGGTATAACGTTAAAGGGTACATAGCAAAAAGAAAAAAACGATTTTTTTGACGTAGCGGGAACCTTTTTCTCCTCCGGGTTGTCTAAATGAGCGTAAGGATTTCAGGCGGAACATCGATTCCCGGCTGGAATTCGTACAAAACAATATAAAAGGAGGAACATAGGTGAGCTACACGAAAAAGTTCGTTGCCTCTCTGGCAACGGCCGGTCTGCTGACCGGTATCGTAGTTCCCTCAGCGTTCGCAGCGACGAACAACTCTGTGGGAACTGTCAAAAGCATCTCCGATTCCGCGACCAGTACCCCACTGGGCAAACTGACCCTGCGCGAGGACGACGATTTCAAGACGGATATGCAACCCGGCACGTCCTTCACGTACACCCTTCCCAGCGGCATCAAGTTTGATCTTTCTGAAGTTACAGATGTTTATAAAATGGTCTATTGGAAAGGAAAATCTCTTAAAAAAGGTGACGATGAAGGCGTGAATGTCGTCAAAAGCGGCGACTACACGCTGACGATCACCCTGCCATCAAGTCTTGGTGGTGCGGAGAATGACCCTGACTCCATCGCCATCGTCCCGATCGTTAAAGTCGACGGCTTTGACGGCGGCGACATCGAAGCCACCATCGATCCCCTCGACTCCGGCGTGACCGGCGGCAAGTATGTCATCGGCCGTGTGGCTACCGGCAAGAAAACCACTGCCAGCGTTATCAAGGTGGAAACGATCGGTGACGCTTCCGGGCAAAAAGCCGGCACCTTCCGTATCGCCGAGAACTACGCCGGCGCTATCGGCGCGGTCAATGGAAAAAGCGGTGATAAAGGCCAAGCCCTGTTCACTGTGAAGCTCCCCAGCAACTTCAAGTGGGAAGTTGGTAATGATGGTACTAAAGTAACCGGTCTGGCTGGTTATGCTAAATACGGTGAGTTCACAACAGATGTGGATAGCGACGGACGCACCCTGACCGTCTATGCTCCCGTTGGAGGTATGCAAGAAACGAAAGGAGACCGCGGTATCATCGAGATCAACCCGGTCATCACGCCTGATTCCGACGCCAAGTACGGCGACGTGACGGTGACCATCGAAGGCAAAAGCTATACTTCCAATAGCGCCTCCAAAGACGAGATCAACGATGCAGATCTTGTCATCGCCACCTACGTTGATTTCGGCACGACCGTCAAAGTCGTCGGCGACGTTACCACAGCTGTCGCCGGTAAGTATGACAACGCCGTCGCCAAGATCAACATCAAAGAAAACATCGCCGGTTCACTGACGGAAAAACGTAAGGTCCGTGTCGACTTCCCCTCTTGGGTGAAAGTCACCGGCATCAAAGATTGGAATTCCAAAGCCGGCACGTGGGATAAGCCGACCATCGACGGTAAAGACAGCTATGTGGAGATCAACTACAAAGGCAACTCCGGTGGCACCAAGTCGGAACTGGAAGTTCAGTTCTACATCTCTGTCAAGGGTAACGCGGAAGGCGATATCAAAGCGACCGTCTCCGGTCGTGCAGGCGCCGAAGGCGAAGTCCTTCTTGGCAAGGCCATTCTGCCCGTGTCGGCCACTGTTGACACCAAAGAGCTGCGCGTCGGTGTGAAAGAACAAACCCTGAATGACATCGTCATTTCCGCCGAAAAAGGCAACCTAATCGATGACAAGATCAAAGGCAGCTACCGGGAGATCAAAGTCAAGCTGACCGACGGTGTGACCTTTAACAACACTCCGACCGTTGAAGTTGTCGAAGGCGACGCCGACATTGACAAAGACGGCGTGGCCAAAGCCGACGGCGATGCATCCCTTGTGATCCCCATCAAAGCTGCCGGCACCAAAGCTGTCAAGATCAAGATCTCCAACATCAAGGTCGACCTTGACCGCAGTGTGCCCGAAGGCACCATCGAAGCCAAAATCGGCGGCAACGCTATCGTCGAGAACGACAAAGCCGCTACTTCTTTCTTCTACAATGGCGCCGAGTACACCGAAGCCCCCAATAATACGGTAACCTTCACCACGACTACTGTTGACTCCGGCGAATTCGATCAGAGCTGGGCGGTCAAGCTGGCTGTCGGTAAAGTCATCACCCCTGCCGACCAGAACCAGAAGCGCACCGCCACCTTCAAGATCGGCGAAAGCAAAATGACCATCGGCGGCGTCGAAACCGCTATGGATGCCGCTCCCTACATCAAGAACGACCGCACCTATGTGCCCCTTCGCTTCGTCGCGAAAGCTGTCGGTGTAGATGATAACAACATCTCCTTCAGCGCTGCCGACCAATCGGTTATCCTGATCAAGGGCGACCGTGTTGTGAAGCTGCAACTGGGCAGCACCGACCTGACCATCAATGGCGTTACGATGACGATGGACGTCGCTCCCGAAATCGTCGAACCCGGCCGCATCATGCTCCCCGTCAAGTGGGTTGCGCAGGCGCTGGGCATCACCGCGACTTGGGATGCCGCTACCCAAACCGTCACGGTCAACTGATTGGTTGCCATCTGACAATCAAAGAGGAGCCGGGTTCGCGATGAACCCGGCTCTTTCTGCTCAGACGGTGAGAACATTCGACGTAAAATGATTGAGGTGACTTTTGATGCGTAAACTCGTAGCCTGCGCCTCTGCGCTGCTCTTCACATTCGGAATGACGCTGCCGGCCATGGCGGACACGTCAGCAACGGTTGTGAACGTCGCCCAGACCCAACCTCAGTTTACTTTTCAACAAGCGGTAGAACAGGCGAAAAAAAGCAGCAAACCGCTTCGCATTGCACAGTTGGACCTAGAACGCAGCTTCGAGGTGCGCAATTACCTGGGTGACTCCGTTATGCATACCTATCAGACCACAAGTCAAATCGGATACGCCAGAGACCAACAGTATTATGGGGCTTTCATGGGGCTCAATCAAGCTGACACGGCATGGAACATGAATAAGAGAAACTTAGAAGCGCAAGAAGATGCGGTGGTGATGCAAACCTATCAGTTATACAATGGTCTGCTCCAGGCGCAGGATAAAGTAAATAACTGCAAAATTCGCTTGACCAACGCGCAGATTCAATACAACAACGCTTTTGCCGCCAGTCAGGTCGGAACAATCGATAATCCTACCTTTGTTCAAGCCAAAGCAGCCCGGGCGGCCGCAGAGGCTTCCCTCGCGTCAGCGGAAAGCGCCTTGGCGGATGCCTACCAAAAGTTCAATAATTTAATGGGATTGCGAGCAGAAGCGCGGCCTGTGCTGGTCGACCGACCGGCTTTTGAAAAAATGAAAGTCGATGATGTGGATTTTGCCATCACCAAAGCGGTGAATGAAAGTCCTACCGTGTGGCTTGCCCAAAAGAAGGTGGACCTGGCTGAAGCGGCCTACACGGCCTATGCCTACTCCTTGTCAGGACGTACTGAGCCGGGCAAAGCCAAATCAATCGATATCGACAAGGCGGCCGTCGCCGCAATGAACACGAAAGAGCAGATGGATAAACTGGTACGTACGCTTTACCACGGGGTGAAGCAACTAGAGGAGCAATATGACAGCGCGAAAGAGCAAGTCGCTGTTGCAGAGGAAAACTTGCGTGTAGCAAAATTAAAGTTTGATATCGGCATAGCAACAAAAGCCGACGTCGCGTCTGCCGAATCGAAGCTGGTTGACGCTAAAGAAAGCCTGCTGGATATTGTGATCAAACACCAAAATCTGGTCTATGCCTTCTCGAAGCCTTGGGCGTATGCCGCCGTCTCATCGTAAGTGATTGAAAGTCATCTTTACAGATGGAGATAGTGATGAAACCGCATCAGAAAATTATCTGGTGCGTTTTTTGTTATTATCTATCCGGCTTCATCCAGAAGGATTATCGGTTGCGCTTGTCGAAAGACAGGGGACTGATACAGTGAAATTCAAGATATGACAAGAATTTACATAAAGGAGTAGAATGAGGGTTGATACAATGAAGGTTGAGGAAAAAGCGATAAAATTATGCGCAAACTACTTTGCCATCTCTGTCATCTTGCTCATCGGACTTGCCCCCTTTTTTCGAGGTCTCTTTTTTGAAAGGGAGATGAACTTCCATCTTTATGGGGCATCTGCCCTCGCCTTGTGTGCTATCGTTGTGCTGAGCCTCTTCAGAACATCGTTGCCTGATGCAAGCAAGAAAATGGTAAATCGAATTTGGCGGTCTCCCTATTTTATAGCGCTAACGCTCTTGATGCTTTGGTATGGAATCTCGTTCTTCTCAGCCATCAATCCGCGGCTTGCCTTATACACCTGGCTTCGTCAGATTGACTATTTCATGGTCTTTATCTTCGCCTTTGTTGCAACCGTTTTTATGTATGGGGAGAAGAAACGAGCGGGAAGCAACTATTTATTATGGATTCTGCTTGCCCTCACGGCGATAGGAACAGTCGTTGCAGTCATTGCAATCGCCGCCGCACAAGGCTTTGTTGCCATCAACGGCGCCTTAGTCAGTGGCCGGTTATCTTCGACACTTCAGTATCCGAACACCTTGGCGGCCTATCTGACGGTGCCCTTTTTGACGGGAATACACCTGGCCGCATTAAGCAGAAACCGATATGGAGCCGCTTTATCGGCGAGCATGTCCTTTTTAATCCTGCTGACCGTATTGGGTACCCAAAGCCGAGGCGCGTGGATGATGATTCCCTTGTTTATCTTCCTCTATTGGCTCGGCCAAAAAGATAAAAAGCGAAATCTTGTGCTTTTGTCCTTGCTTTTTGCGGTCGCAATCGCGGTAAGTTCAATGACTGTCGGACCGGAGGTGCAACTTGGTCACCCCAACGGGAGGGCCTTGTTGATTACCCTTGCGTCTGCGCTGAGCTTGGGTGGCACATGGTTTGTGCTGCTCCCTTTTCTGCGCAAATGGGAAGAACCTGCAAAGGTCGGTAAAGACGGCGCGGAACGAAATGAACATCGTCGTTGGGCGTCTATAGGGACGATCGTCAGTGGCGCAGTTGTGCTGGCGATTTTGTTTATTGGAGCTTATGTGATATTCTCCGGGAGCGACAACCCTGTGCTCCAACGGATCATGTCCATCAGTACGGGCGATAACAACTTTCGGGAACGGCTGGTTTTTTATTCTGACGCTTTTCGAATGGGGCTGGAACGACCGCTTCTCGGTTGGGGCGGCGGCGGCTGGAAGGCCGGTTATCGAGCCTATCAATCGTTTTTATACAATACGACGGAAGTTCACAATCACTTTTTACAGGTTTGGGTAGAGACAGGGATCATTGGTTTTGTCTCTTTTATCTCCCTATTCCTGATGATGTCCTTCGGGCTGTACTCTCTCTGGAGAAACAGTCGGAGATGTGATAATGAATGGTATGTATCGTCTGTTTGGACCATTGGGATCAGCGCTTTGGCATTGGCGATGCATTCGGCCATGGACTTCAACTTGTCCCTTAGCGCAGTCGCCCTGTTATTATGGGCGCTCATCGGTGTCTATGCCGCATGCGAACAGATCACTGGAACAGGCCTATCTGCCCTGCTCGCCAAGGAAGCTGCTCGATCAGCTTCCCTGACCGACAGATGGAGAAATCATCGTTCTGAGTCCTTCGGGCTTCTAAGCAGCGCGCTGTTGCTGATGATGCTGCCCATGACCATTTTTCCTTTTCTGTTTCGGGATGCCGAATCGGAAGCGCTGGCATATGCTTCGGCGCTGGACCAAAAAGACGTTCAAGGCGCGCTCCATCATTTGCAACAGGCGATGGCAAGCGACCCTTGGAAGGCAGACTATCCCAGCGCGATGGCCCAGTTACTCGTGACAAACCACGAGCGTGCATCTGATGAGAAAATGAAGGTGCGGATGCTTGAAGAGAGTGAACGATACGCAAGAAAGGCGGTGGAGACAGACGCCTTCAATGCGGGCGCGCACATGTTGCTGGCTCAGGTGTTGATCGCGCGAGGAAATTATGAGGAAGCGCTTACTGAAGCGGAAATCGGCAAGGCCTGTTCCCCTTGGCTGGTTACAGCTTACCTGGATGTAGCAAAGGTGAATAGTGATGTAGCCCTTCGTCAGCGAATCGCCCTTGCCCGGGGTCAGGCCCAACCATCTTGGAAATCACAATCGGAGCGAGCATTAAACCGTGTCATTGAGATCGCGACAGAAGCGAGCGGCAAGAAGGAAACGCTGCCGCCGGCGCTGCGGAGTCTCTGGAGACACCAACCGGATTTAACGCTTACGCCGGAACTGGCATTGATGGCAGGCAAAGCGGCCGTGTTGCTCGGAGATGCCGACAGGGCGGAGAGTCTGTTGGCGAGTGCTACGGCGCAGCGTGATGATGTGACAAAAGCGTTGGCGGAGCTTTGGAGAGGGGCAGCCTTGAAAAAACGGGGCGATCACAGAGGCGATGAGATGATGGAAGCTGCCCGATCCACTTCCTTGACAGCGGCCAGTGAATATACACTGATGAAACAACTCGGCTTGTAAATTCCCCTTGTCTTCTCGAAAGAGTAGGCTATAGGTGTTCTGATTGTGATAAGATAGCAACCGAGGAGTCATTCTGAATTGGAGGTATTGGAAAGTTGTTTAAGAAAGCCATTGCTTTCGGCCTGGCCCTTTCGCTGTCCCTTTTGTTGACAGGATGTGGTTTTTTCAAAGCAGGCAGGGCTGATCAACCGTCCGGTCAATCGCCATCCGCCGCCGGAGGGCAGGCGAACGCCGTCGGTCAGGAAACGGCAGCAACAGCGCCGGTGAACGTAGAAGAGCTGCGAAATGAAGCGCAAAAAGGGGACACCTCAGCGCAATACAAGCTGGGGACAGTCTTGATAAGCGGAGACGGTGTGACCAAGGATGCTGATGAGGGGTTGAAATGGCTCCTTCAAGCGGCGGAACGAGGCGATGCCAGAGCGCAAAACAACCTGGGCGTCCTCTATTTTACCGGGAATGGCCTGCCGGCGAACGGTGAAGAAGCGGTCAAGTGGTTTCGGAAAGCGGCGGAACAAGGCTATGATAAGGGGCAGTACCATCTTGGTTATGCCTATCTGAATGGTGTTGGTGTTCCCCTGGATGCCAAAGAAGCGTTGAAGTGGATGCAGCTGGCTGCCGAGCAGGGAAATAAAGACGGGCAGATCGCGCTGGCGCTGATGTATGAAAATGGCGTGGGCACGGAGAAAAAACTAGACCAGGCGCGAGCCTGGTACGAGAGAGCAGCAGCCCAAGGGGATAAAGGCGCTCGGCAGAAGGCAGAGCAACTGAAACAGGCAGGTAAGCCATCGGACTAACTGCTGGGCGATTATGGACGTTTTTTTCGGAAGCAGTTTTTGAAAGCAGGTTTTTTCTGTTGAAGATTAAATATGATTATTGAAAATGACGGGATTGGAGGGCTTGATTTGAAGGGCATTCAGGGGAAAAGCAGGGTTATGTTGCTGGGGCTCACAGCAGCGATCGTCATGTCTTCGTGGTTAGCGCCTGTCACCGCCGATGCAGCCGTACATACGATCGGGAAAAATGGGGCGGTTTGCAAAGAGGAGGCGCTTGACCTGCGTTTTGAGCTGTCAGCGAATACTTTCAAAGCCAGTGGAAAGGTCGACCTTGAGCCTGTCGATGTGAGCAAACTCGTGCCAGATGAACGCTATTATGTGACACGGGTGGTGAAAGCCAGCTTCAGCAATTCCGGTGGCAATTATGTGCCCTCCTTGGATAAGCCGATGCGTGTCATTTTTCACATCAGCGACGTCGATCACAAGCGAGCGAGTCAGATGCAGACGCAATTGCCTGTGAACCGCTTTAGTGTCGGTTTTTGGAACGAAGCGGATAAAGCGTGGGAACTGCTCCCGTCTCGCGTTTTTTGGGATGGTCGCTATGGGGCGATTGAAGCCGAGACAGGCCATGCCTCCGGCGTATATGCACTGCTGTGGTTACAGCGTGGGGATGCCCTGAGCACGTCGGCAGGTGACTCCATTCGCATTGCTGTCGATTATGAACTGCTGAATGCCAATCCGGCGCCGTACGTTAAAGAGGGGCGCACCATGGTGCCATTGCGGCTTGTGGCTGGGCGGTTGAAAGCCGATTTGAACTGGACCGGCAGTGAACAGCGCATCGATCTGGTCCGGGGCTTGGATACTGTCCAACTCTGGGTTGGAAAACCGGACGTGATGAAAAATAAGAAGCCGCTCCTTGTCTCGGATCAAAGCGCTATCGTCGCGCCGGAGATCGTCAATGGCACGACCTATGTCCCGTTGCGGTTAATCTCGGAAGCGTTCGGCGTGAAGGTGGCATGGGATGGCGTGACCAAGACGGTGTATATACAGAATTACTGATAGCGAAGAAGAACTTTGAGATCCCCTTGGTTTTGCTGTTGGAGGATAGATCTTCTCGGACGCAAAGCTGAGGGGACTTCTATGTTTGGGTGGTAAAATTAACCGAGCAGCTTGGAAAGAAAGATTGAAAAAGAAAGATTGAAAAGGAAAGATTGAAAAGGAAGTGACCTGACGGAATTGTGAGTTGCCTGTAATTCTGCCAGCAAAAATCGAACGACAAAGCAGGAAAAGCAGCCCATCCTACAGAATTTTTCCTTGTCAGATATAAACCGACAGGTGGATTGAAAGATGTGGGCAATCCTTCAGCCTCGAAAAAGTGCGTTCCTGCTTATCCTCTCTGACTTGGTCACGACGTGCCTGTTGCTCTGGCTGGCGGCGGAATTGATGTTTCCCGAATCGCTAAAGCTGGAAAACTTGGAAGCGATCATGGGGACCTTTCCATGGATCTGTATCGCCGTTGTTTCTTCCGCCTTGTTGATGGATCTCTATCATACAGAGGGCAGTTTTTCACGGTATAATGTTTTTCTTTCGGCCGTGATCGCGGCGGGGCTGACGGTTGTCATCAGCGGTGGCGCCAGCTTTTTTCTTCGGTTCTTTGCCTTTCCCCGCAGCGTCATGCTCCTGTTTGGGTTATTGCTCATCATCTACTTCTACCTCTCCCGGTGGGCCTATCATCGGTTGGAGCGCGGTAGACCGGGTGCTTGCTTCGTTACGCAGGAAGAGTACTCAGAGGGAAAACTGGATGAGTTGAATCTCGAAACAGACACGATTGTGATTCAAGATTTTATGGATATGAACCTGCGCAAGCAGGCGATTGTGGAGTCGGTCAAGCACTGCAGGACCCTGCGGGTGGAAGTGACGCCTACGGACATCCTGCTACATGGCGGGAACCTGATTTCCCGCGATGGCCGCATCTACATTGAAGTGACACCCGGTGTCGGCCAGACACAGTTTACCGATCTGGTCAAGCGGATTTTTGACCTTGTCATTGCGCTCGCGGCGTTGCCGATTTGTCTTCCCTTGATAGCGCTGATCGCGGCAGTTGTCTGGCTCGATTCCGGCGCCCCTGTCTTCTATACACAGGAAAGGGTGACGATGCGGGGGCGACTCTTCCGCATCTATAAGTTCCGCACGATGATCCCCGATGCGGAGCGGCACACCGGGCCGGTATTGGCCTCGGAGAAGGATCCCCGCCTCACCAGGGTGGGGACATACCTGCGGTACTGGCGACTGGACGAACTCCCGCAGATTTGGAACGTCATCCGAGGCGATATGAGCCTCGTGGGTCCGCGGCCGGAACGGCCTCATTTTGTGCGGGAATTTGGACGAGAGATACCGGAGTATCATCTGCGGCACCTGATCCCTCCGGGGATTACTGGGATGGCGCAGATTTACGGCCGTTACTCCTCTAATCCGGAGGAGAAGCTGATCTACGATCTCTTTTATTCCAAGCGCAGAGGACCGGTAAGCGATATCATTTTACTGATCAAGACCATAAAAGTCGTCATGCAGAGGGATAAGGCTGTATAGTTGGCACGTAAGGGTGTGCGTCCGCATGGGTGAATTCAATTATTGCGATGGATTAGATAAAACACCGCAGAAGACAGTAAAAGTGCTTCAATTGATTACGCTTTCTGAAACCGGCGGCGCGCAAAAGGTCGTCTATGAGCTGGTCTGCGGGTTAATAAACCGGCGGCAAAGGAAGCCTGACTCGCTGCCGTGCGTCGAATTCGATGTTTCTCTCGCCTCCCGGGCGGAAGGGGCATTGGTTGAGTGGATAAAGAACGACTGCCCTGAAGTGCCTTTTTATCCCCTACAGCATTTGCAGAGGGAGATTGATCCGCTGAAAGATGGATTGGCCCTCTTGGAATTGTGGCGGCTAATACGCCGCATCCGGCCGCACATCGTCCATTGTCACAGTTCTAAGGCTGGAATCTTGGGCAGGTTGGCTGCCTATCTAGCCGGAGTGCCAGTGATACTGTTCACTGTTCATGGGTGGAGTTTCTACGGTATGGCTGGATTCAGACGCAGCCTATTTCGAGCGTTGGAAAAGTGGATGACCACGATTACCGACGCGATCGTCTGTGTTTCAGAACATGACCTCAAAGAAGGGCATTCTCAGCAGATCCTGACAAAGGCGTCCGCTAGAGTTATCCATAACGGCATTCCCTCGGAAATGGAAGTTGGCAATTTTCTTCCCTTGCGTCAGGACTTACTTACCAATCATCAAACAGCCTATACTGTCGTGACAGTTGGACGGTTGGCAGAACAAAAAGACCCATGGTTATTCCTGGATATTGCAGAAAAATGCGCCGAGAAATGCCTTCAAAAAAATGATTGCAAGATGCGCTTTTTTTGGGTGGGCCAAGGTCCTTTAGAAAAGGAGATACAAGCGGAAATTAAAAAACGGAACCTGACAGAATGGGTGTCTTTGCTGGGGGAGCGTCAGGATATTCCAGCGATCCTCCGCCAGGCAGACCTGTTTCTATTGACTTCCCGCTGGGAGGGATTGCCGATCGTCATTTTAGAAGCAATGAGAGCAGGAGTCCCCGTTCTTTCCGTAGACGTAGGCGGTATTCGAGAAATGATTCAATCGGAAACTACCGGCATAATTGTCGATACCAGGGAGCCCGATGCGATATCGACGGCATTGTTGAACCTGCTTCAAGATCCTGAAAAAAGAAAACGCCTAGGAACAAGCGTCCGCGGTCGGTTCCTACAGCAATTCACAGTGGATATGATGCTGCGGGAGTATAAAAAGCTGTACCTCGACAGATTAGCAGATATAGGCTTATTGACAACAAGTCAGAAAAAAAGTTATCCTGTCATTGAGTAAAAAAAGTGCTCAAGCATTGGAGTGGCGTCATGCTGGATAGCTTAATCACATCAAAGACAAGACTGCAACTATTATTGAGGTTCTTTGCGAATCCAAACCATGCGGCACACCTGCGACAACTGGCTGCCGATTTTAGTGAATCCACCAATGCTGTCCGGGTTGAACTTAAACGTCTCGTTGCCGCCAAATTGTTGACCCAAGAGTCGCGAGAACGAAAGATCCTATACAGCGCAAACATCCAGCACCCGCTCTATCCCGAAATAGCGAGCATCGTACGCAAAACCCTCGGCATCGATAAATTGGTGGAAACCATTGTAGAGAGACTGGGAAATGTGCACCTCGCGTTGCTCGTGGGGGATTATGCGAAGGGGAATGACACGGGGACGATTGAAATCGTAATTGTCGGTGATGAAGACAGGACGTATCTGCAGCAAATCGTAGAGCTTGCAGAGGGGAGAGTTCACCGGCGCATCCAACCGCAACTTTTATCGATTCAGGAATTTGAACAACATCGGAATCAATGGAAAAAAGATGAGTCTCTTATCATATGGAAAACTGACGAGATGCAACCGCCCAAGGATATATAAGAAAGGATGATTGCATGGTCAGTGAAAAAGCGAAAACAGTCCTTTTTGTCTATGGCATGGTGGGTCGCGGCGGCGATGCGATTCAAACGCTAGCTTTTATTCAGACCTTGCAGGATATTGGCTACCGTGTGAAAACAGTCGGTCCTGTACCCCTTTCGCCGTACAAGTTTGAGGGAAAAGAATCGAAGTGGCGCAATTATGCGCGAAGATCACCGAAGCTCATTCGTGAATTACTTTATATCGCCTTTCAACTGCTTGTTTTTGTTCGAGCGGCAGCAGCCGTTCTGCAAGTAAGGCCTCAACACATATTTGAACGCGTAGGCAACTATACCTTTGTTGGAACAGCCCTGTCGTGGCTTTTCAAGGTTCCCCTTATCGTTTATATGGACTTGCCTATTCAGCATGAGAAAAAGTACGGTCTGGTTGGACAAACGCCCTATCTGGAGAAGCTCTCCACCGCTATGCTAGGGCGTCGATCAACACGTATCATTGTAAATACAGAATTTAGTAAAAAATATTACGTGAATATGCGGGTTCAGGACTCAAAAATCATGGTTGTGCCGAATGGGATTAACGCAGATTGCTTCAGGAGGCTTTCAAAGACGCCGGTCGATGATTTCTTAAAGGTAGTGTATGTGGGAAGCTTTGTAGCGTGGCACAATTTGCCGCTGTTATTGCAAGCGATGAAACGGTTAAGCGACGAAAACAGCCCTCTATTAGATCGGGTTCGGATCCAACTGGTTGGTGAAGGACATGGAAAAAATGAGATTATGGCCCTATCCGAACAGTTAGGATTAAAGAAGTGGGTTTACTTTCATGGCGCCCTTGCGAATGACCATATCGGCTGCCTGTTGTCGGAGGCGCACATCGGGATTCTCCCAGGCACCTTAGAGACAGGTTCGCCGATGAAGCTGGTGGAATACGCCGCCGCTGGCTGTGTGGTTCTCTCTCCCGACTTGGTAAACTGCAGATCCTTTTTTACAGGCGAAGACGCCGTAGCGTATTTTAAACCTGATGATGTTGACGATATGGTTCGCGCATTAACTGCGGTCGTTGATAATTATCCTGATTTCGCCCAAAGGGCGCGCGAAATGCAGGCACGCATTCTTGAGCGCTACAACTGGGAACGGCTGGTGCGGCAAATGCTTTGTGGAATTGTAGATAGATTAGAAGACTGCGCCTAATGCAGATAGTGGAGGAAATTAAAATGAAGAAAAAACACATCGTAGTGACCGGTTCAACAGGCTTTCTTGGACGTCATCTCGTGCCAATATTAGAAAAGCAATACGGCAGAGAAAATGTGACGGCCTTATCGAGCAAAGATTATGACCTGATGGATCCGATTCAGGTGAAGCAGATGTTCAATGACTGTCCCATGGATGTGCTTGTTCATCTTGCGGCGTATTCCGGCGGCATCGGCGCCAATCGTAAATATCCTGCCGATTTTTATTATCGCAACACCCTACTGACGGCGCTGGTCTTTGAAGAAGCCGGTAAACGCAAGATCACAAAGCTGATCTATCCGATGGGTGGGTGTAGCTACCCGGCTAAAGCCATTTCTCCAATTGATGAAGAACAAATGTGGTTGGGATATCCGCAGGAAGAGAGCGCAGGCTATTCGGCCGCCAAGAAGATGGGGATCGTGGCGAGCCGTTCTTATCGCACCCAGTATGGGCTCAACTCTGTCGTCTTGATTCCCGGCAACATGTATGGTGAGTACGATAACTTCCGAAATGACGAATCCCATGTCGTTCCCGCCATGATTCGCCGTTATTTTGAAGCCATGCGCGGCGGCGCCCCTGAAGTGATCATGTGGGGCACCGGAAATCCGCAGCGTGATTTTGTCTACGCCGGCGATGTTGCGGCCACCATTCCTTGGTTCATTGAGAACTATGATTCCAGCGAACCTGTAAACATCTCATCAGGCACCACCACACCGATACGTGTGCTCGCTGAGACGATCAAAAAACAGATGAATTATCCTGGCGACATTCTTTGGGATACTTCTAAGCCTGATGGTCAGATGATCAAAATTTTTGACGTAAAACGGCTGACGTCACTCGGATTGAACTGCCCGACTACCCTGGAAGAGGGCTTAAAGAGGACGATCAATTGGTTCGTTGCCAATTATGACAATGCTTCAGATGGACTTCGGATCTAGAGGTGGCATATGATATTTATTTTAGGTGGTAATGGTTTTGTAGGTTCTGCCTTCGTCCGCTGGTGTGAAGAGCAACAGAGGCCCTATGTAAACATTACCCGTGACAACTATAAGGATTATGTAGGCCAAAGATGCGATGTCTTCGTCAACGCAAACGGAAACTCAAAAAAGTTTCTAGCTGCAAAAGAGCCAATGAGCGATTTTGCTCTCTCCGTGGAGAGCGTAAGACGCTCGTTGGAAGACTTTCATTACGGCGTCTATGTATATCTGTCCTCATGCGATGTCTATCCCGATTGTTCAACTTCAGACGCTAACTCTGAAGACACGGTGATTGATGTCCGGCAACAAAGTCCCTATGGCTTTCATAAGTATTTGGCCGAGCAGTGTGTCCGCCATCGCGCTGAGAAATGGTTGATCCTCCGGATGGGAGGATTTGTTGGACCCAATCTGAAGAAAAACCCCATTTATGATATCTTGCATGGGGGGCCGCTGTGGGTTGACCCCGAAAGTGAACTGCAATTCCTTCCAACTGATGAGATGCCTAGAATCGTGACAAGAATTTTAGAGGCGGGTAGGACCAACGAGACCTTTAACACTTGTGGTAGAGGTGTTGTGAAATTATCTGATGTGATGAAACGGAGTGGGCGCCACGTTAATGTCGTTGAAGAGGCAGCAAGGGTGCGTTACGAAGTAAATGTATCGAAATTGAGTCGAATTTTTGACATTCCCGAAAGTTCGGCTTCTGTCCAGAATTATATTACTATGTATAAATAAACGATAAGGATGACAACATCCATGAATAAGTGGGAAGATTTTCGGCGATATAGGGATCTTGTCATTGCGCTTGCCTTGCGAGATGTAAAAATGAGATATCAGCTCACTGTTTTGGGATTGTATTGGGCGATCATAAATCCATTATTGACTGCACTGATCATGGGATTTATTTTTGAAAAAATATTTCGCGCCAGCGGATTAGAAGGGGTTCCTTACGTCATTTATTTATTTACCGGGTTGACTTTTTGGAATCTTTTTGCCAATTCAGTTACTACGGCAGCGAATTGCCTTACAGGACAGGCTGCGTTACTATCAAAGCAGTACTTTCCGCGCATTATTTTGCCAATAGCTTCTGTCTTAGCGCGATTTGTGGATATGTTGTTATCCATGGTTGCAGTCTTTATCATATTGTATATATATGACATATCTGTAGGCCCCTATGCATGGCAGATCGTTGGGTTACTGATCATACAGTTGATCTTTACGCTGGGCATGTCCTTTTTGGTCTCATCGCTGAATGTGTTGTTCCGGGATGTAAGTCAGATCGTAACAATATTACTGGCTTTGTGGATGTATCTATCCCCTATTTTCTATTCTTTCAACCAAATACCAGGTGACTTATCCTTTAAGAACTATATCTTATATAATGCTATCGGACAAATTGTTGATATGGAGCGGAATGCGCTCCTTGGAGGACCTGGTCTAAATCTTGATATATTGCTCGTTTCTTTTGGTATTTCCTGTGCAACGTTTTTTTTCGGCTATGTTGTCTTTAAGCGAATCGAACCCCTGATTGCGGAGGTAATGTAATTGGCGTTGCTAGAGATTCAGGATGTGAGCAAAAAGTTTGTTTTACAAAACTATTCCGGACAGCGTCTTTCCAACCTGTTTACTTCTTTACTTGAAGCAAGAAAATACTCAAACAAACGAGACTTTTGGGCGTTAAAGAATATTGATATTACGCTGGAGCAGGGAAAGAGCCTTGCGATCATCGGAAAAAACGGCTGCGGAAAAAGCACACTCTTAAAATTGATTAATGGCACATTACGTCCTACAACAGGAAGCGTGCGCGTAAATGGGACAAAGTCCGCTTTAATCGAATTAGGCGCTGGTTTTCATGGTGATTTTACAGGACGTGACAACGTTTTTTTAAGCGGTATGATCATGGGGATGTCCAAAAGTGAGATCAAAAAAAGGTTTGATGAAATTGTAGACTTTGCAGAGATTGAAGAGTTTATTGATGTTCCTGTAAAGTACTACTCATCAGGGATGCATGCGCGACTAGGATTCTCCGTAGCTATCGCAGTAAAACCTCAATTGTTAATTGTAGATGAAGTGTTAGCTGTTGGTGATGCTAACTTCAAAATGAAGTGTGAAAAACGGATTACTGAAATGAAAAAACAAGGAGTCAGCCTTTTGTTTGTCACCCATGACCTATCAAAGATCCGTACCATATGCGAAGAAGGATTATGGTTAAATAAAGGCATTGTCATGAGTCAGGGCGATATTGATACAGTGGTTGAACAGTATGCGAATTTTATTAACCTGGGTGTGGCGTAACAGGGATTAATGATTCCCCTGCAAAAAAACTTTTTTCAAGAGGCTCCTTTGTAATCTCGCCGCCTGCCTGGAATTTGCTGTAATATAAAATGGGATAAAATGGGCTCTACGGCAGTCTATCTCCCATTTTATGGACTAAATATGTATATGCTCAGTACGTATTTCTTTCAAATTTCCTTTTTTATCCATCAAATAGGCGCACTTATCCCTTGTTCCTCTCGATAGATTGTTGCAAGTTTTTGGCAAAATCCTTTCTTGAAGCATCGGAACAGTTGACGAAAGTTGTGCCCTAGGACTTTCATGCCGAAGACCAACGTTGCTTTGACAATGCCTCTCACCCGAAGTCTTCCCGCACCTTGTCCTCGTTTGATGGAAGAGATGCTGCCTTCAATGGCGGCTCGCTTGCTCGTCGCTGCCAAGCGCTCCTTTTTGATCTGCATGGTTCGTTCGCGCGCTTGTGCTGCTAGGATTGACGACTGCTTGATGGTTACGGTGGCTTTCTTCGATTGAATCTTCACAGGACAAGCTGGTTGCATGGGACACTCTTGGCAGGTGCTTCTTTCGAATTCGGCAATGAGAACTTTTCGTTTTTCATCGAAGGATGTATCCAGCGGGTTGTAGCACGCCGGACAAGAGACGATGGCTTTGTTGTTGTCGAAGGTAAAGGCGAGCACGGGCAGCTTTTCGGCTTTTCTTTCTCTCCCTGTCATATTCGTGTAGTGGATACAGACATGGTTTTCTTGGGCAAGCTCCTCTGTTTTGCTGCTGAAGTATGCGCCATCCACATACAGATCGGTCAGCCCGGTTTCTTTTTTGAGAGTCTCCATGCTCTGGGTTAGCAATTCGGTGTCACTGACGCTGTTTTTTTCGACCTGATAGTGTGTGATCATCTGAACCGGGTTTTCGTTCGCGCATGTTTCTGCTACGTTCGCTACAAGACCCACATAGCCTTGACGGCCTTTTTTCCGATAGGTCACGTCGGGGTCGTGGGCTGATTGGATAGCGTCTGCTGCGATGTCTTTGTTGGCTTTGGCGATCCACTGCTTCTTTTCGGCATGGTATGTGGCCTGCTCTTGAAGAAAGCGTTGGAGCAAAGCAACCGTTTCTTTCCGCAGGCTTTCCGGGTGTGCTTCGGCAATGTCCAATAGCAGGGCGCACTGATTCAGCATCTCCTGGATGCGTCCCAGCGTCTCTTTGGTCTTGCAACGATAGAGGAATTGGTTCCGGAAACCGGGTTCGGCAAAAGGTTTCAGTGCTTCCGGCAAATGGGCGGCCGGACATTCACGCACAGCTTTTTCAACGACGTCAAAGGCAAGGGAAAGACGACCGGCGAGCTTGATGTTGGTCTGAACCTGCGTCGAATCCATAGGCTGTTCTCGGCTTGCGATTCCCGCGATGGTCATAAAATGTTCTGTCAGCTTTCGAAACTGACGGAAGATAAGATCTTCTTGTTCGGGGTGGCTGATGGTGTACTCATAAAGGCGGCGGCGGAACTCATAGAGGGTGCGCTCGGCCAGGTACACTTCGCCCAGATTGCGGATGCCGAGGGCATACATGACCTGAAAGTTGAAATGGAACTGTTCCAGGATCTCTTCGTCGGTGTAGTCTTTCATATGTTTAATGAACTCGAGGGAAAGCAGGATGTTGATCGGAAAGTTCGGACGCCCATTGTGGCTGCTGTATAGAACAGCGAAGGGGGTTTCGTCGATGTGAAAAAAGACGTGTTCGTAGAACAAGGGCGCCCAAGTGCCTTGCATGCTTTTCTGTACCTTTGGATTCATTCCTGTAAAACTGTTAAATAATTCCTCTTGTTTATGTTGGGTGTTTTTCCGAAACACGACATTTCACTCCTGCTTTCCGTATCAGCTCCGGCTAGGGCTTGGTTATGGTAGTTCGTTTTCGGGTTTTCGTTATCCTTCTAGCTTATACCCTCCTGGGGTTACTTTTTGCAGGGGAATCATTAATAAAACGATGTTGACTTAAAGGGGTTATTGATAGTGATTATTGCGAGGGCGCCAGTCAGAGTAAGTTTCTTAGGGGGAGCTACCGATTACCCAGAATTTTTTCAAAAACACGGTGGGGCAGTCCTGGGAACAGCTATTGATAAATATGCCTTCATCGCGGTCAGTGAGCGTTTTGGCGAAATCTTTGATGAGCAGATCCGGATTGCCTATAGTCGAGTGGAGCAGGTCGGAAGCGTAGATGACATCGAACATCTGCCTTTTCGCGAATGCTTGCGCCGCTGCGGTGTTACTGAGAACGTAGAAGTCAACTATTTCGCCAATCTACCCGCCTTTACAGGGTTAGGTTCTTCCTCTACTTTCGTGGCCACGCTGTTACAAGCCCTCTATGCTTATAAAGGTGTATTTGTACATGGAATGGACTTAGCTTATGAAACGATAGATATGGAACGAAAAGTTCTAAAAGAAAGTGTAGGCTGTCAAGACCAGGTCTTTGCCGCTATGGGAGGATTCAATCTCATCGAATTCCGTGGGGAACGCGATATCGTCGTAAATCGACTCCCCCTGTCGCCTGGCCGTGTGTTGGAGTTCCAAGAACACCTGATGATGTTTTTTACTGGCATAAAGCGCAGGGCCGAAGAGGTTGTAAAAAAACAAATCAAACGCATGGACCTAAACGAAGAGCGTCTCAAGCGGATGCTCATGATGGTTGACGATGGCTACAAGATCCTAACTGGCAATAAAGCGATAGAAGAGTTTGGCAATCTGTTGCATCAGTCATGGTGCGAAAAACGCAGCCTCGAATCGACGATCACAAACAGTGAGATCGATAACATGTATAATGCCGGCATGGAAGCAGGGGCTATTGGCGGCAAGCTGCTAGGAGCAGGTGGCGGTGGCTTCATCTTGTTTTTTGTGCCTCCTGAACGAAAGCAAGCAGTGCGAGAACGACTAAAAAATTATTATGAATTAAAATTTAACATCAATGCACCGGGTAGTCAGATTATCCTGAATCAGTGACAGGATAAAAAGTAAATAGTCGAAATTCAGCGCATTTCCCCGTATAATAGAGATAAACGAGTTTAATCGGAGTGATTTAAACTCACCGACGGGGTGAATGCATGACCATGAAGAAGTTCATTATCGAGCAATCGAATGAGGAGCTTACACCGGTAACTGGATTGGCGCTCGTGGGCGCCTTGTTAAGAAAGACTTCATTGAAATTGCGATTGGATAAGTCCACTGTGCCCACTTGTTTGACACCAGATATAAGCCACGGAACTGTTGCTCTGAGCTACCTGGGCCTTCTCTGTCAGGGAAAGAATGACTTCGATGCGATTGAGCTGGCTCGTGGAGATGACTTTTTTCGATACGCCATGGGCGTCGACATCGTACCCTCCAGTCCCACGTTACGACAACGATTTGAAAAGGTTGTTGAGACGGATTTGAAATGGAACGACATCATTATGGAAGAATCTGCTCGTCTCATCAAAAAAGCAAAAGCTCCCCTGACACCTGTTCGGGTCGGCGCTACGGACTATCTGACGGTAGACGTAGATGTGACGCCATTGGATAATTCCGGTTCCAAAAAAGAGGGGGTGACGCGCACCTACAAAGGTAATGATGGCTTTGCGCCCATACTAGCCTACCTCGGTCAAGAAGGCTACTGCATAAACGTTGAGCTGCGTCCGGGCAAAGATCATAGCCAGAAAGGAACGCCCCAGTTCTTAACAAAGAGCATCAATTACGCACGCCAGTGCGGAGCTGAGAAGCTTCTGGTACGCATGGATTCCGGCTTTGACAGCGTCGATAACATACGTGTCCTCCGCGCAGAGAATGTTGACTACATAATCAAACGTAACCTTCGCCAAGAAACTCCCGAAATGTGGAGGGACATCGCCCTTAAAAATGGGCAGGCCCGAATTGTTCGGGAAGGAAAAGTGGAGTATATGGGCAGTGTAATGTGGAAGGTCGGCAATATGGAACAACGTGAACGGGTGGTTTTCCATGTCGTGGAACGAACCATCTTGTCCAATGGGCAGCAATTGCTGCTTCCAGAGTTAGAAGTGGCCACGTACTGGACGTCGTTACCCGTCTCGCCGGAAGAATTGATCCATTTGCAAAGAGATCACGGAACCAGCGAGCAATTCCATAGCGAGTTAAAAACGGACCTTGATTTGGAACGACTGCCTAGTGGAAAATTTAAGGTCAATGATCTGGTCTTTCATTTCGGTGCGCTTGCCTATAACCTGCTTCGCATCGTTGGTCAAATGAGCTTACACCATCCGGATTCTCCCCTAAAGAGAAAGGCCCATACGCAGCGCCGCCGGATACGCACGGTACTTCAAAATGTGATCACCATTGCGTCTCGATTGGTGAGACATGCCAGACAAGTGAAGCTCCGGCTCGGGGCGCATAGTCCCTGGTACGCAACGTTTAAGGATCTCTATCTTGCTTTTTCGTAAACGGCAAGAATTTCCTAAAAAATCAAATTCATTCGATGGGATAGACCTTTGGATGTAAAATGTGTCAAAGGTTAGCTTTGCTATACGCTTTTATGGATCTCGTTTCTTGACGGCACCACCTTCTTTGATAAGGCGACGTGTTCAAATGGCTATCTAAGGAAATTGGATTAAATTCTTGTAATACGAATTACTTTTTGTGGAAAATCATTGGGGTACTGCTAAGTCGACTCACGGATTCAGGATTATTGCTTCTCTGTAAATTGCCTCTGTAAAGTATGGGCTATGAATTGAAAGGGGTTACAAACGATGAAAGTACTTGTCACTGGTGGCGCCGGTTATATCGGTTCAGTCCTCGTTCCCACGCTGTTAAATGAGGGTTTTGAAGTCGTTGTGCTCGACAACTTTGCATTTAAGCAAAACTCTCTCTTGGAATGTTGTGTAAATGAGAAGTTTTCCGTTGTGCGCGGAGACTGTCGTGATAAGAGTACATTGCAATCTGTAATGAAAGATGTTGATATTATCATTCCCCTGGCTGCGCTGGTTGGGGCTCCTCTGTGTAAAATTGACCCAATTGCCACGCAGACGATCAACTATGACGCCATCAAGACGCTGCTGTCCATCCGTTCCAAGGAGCAGCGGATACTATTCCCCTGTACGAACAGCGGATATGGCGTCGGTGAAAAAGGGAAGTTTTGTACAGAAGAGTCCCCCTTACGACCTATATCCCTCTATGGACAGACGAAAGTGGAAGCGGAGAAGGCGATCCTTGACGCAGGCAACAGCATCTCTTTCCGTCTGGCTACCGTCTTTGGCACATCGCCTCGGATGCGGATTGACTTGCTGGTAAATGACTTTGTTTACCGGGCTGTTAACGACCGGGTTGTTGTTGTATTTGAGGGCCACTTTAAACGAAATTATATTCATATCCGGGACGTTGTTAGAGCCTTTTTACATGGCATTCGAAACTTTGATTCGATGAAAGACCAGCCCTATAACTTGGGTCTAAGCGAAGCCAACCTGTCCAAACTTGAACTTTGTCAAGAGATTCAAAAACAAATCCCCCAGTTTGTTTTTATGGAAGCGCCTGTGGGTGAAGACCCGGATAAACGGGATTACATCGTTTCAAACGAAAAAATTGAGAAAACAGGTTACAAGCCTGTTCATTCCCTAGAGATGGGAATTATAGAATTGATTAAAGGATACACCTTGCTGCGTAATTCTAAATATGCGAACGTATAAAGAATAGCGTATCACTGGAAAGAAGTTTCACTAAAGTAATATCGAATTAAAAGAGATGAGTGATATGTTTAATGATGCGTGAGCTGATCAAGGAACGAATCGGACAGGTAGTAGCTCTGTTTCAATCTATAGACGAAGACACGATGGCGTCCATCGAGTCGGCCGCGCAGATGATCATTGATTGCATCCGTAAAGATGGCGCGGTTTATGTCTTGGGAAACGGCGGCTCTGCCGCCGATTCCCAGCATTTTGTCGGAGAAATGGTAGGGCGCTTTCTAAAGGAACGCAAGCCATTTCGTTTTGTGGCATTAACAACGAATACCTCTATTTTAACTTGCATCGGCAACGATTACGCCTTTGACAAAGTCTTTGAAAGACAGGTTGAAGC